>NZ_PJDK01000052.1:0-37856 GCF_002837615.1 Klebsiella sp. X1-16S-Nf21 | reverse complement strand
TGCCGCGTTGTTTCCCCTTCTGGATGGTCTTTTCTTCCCCTTATAACCACCTATATTATTTTTCGTTAGTATCTATACACTGTTGATATAAATGATATAGTGGTTATAGCTAATCTCTTTTTTATTATTAAAACGTCTTATACATCATCGCTTTCAGGATGCGTTGCGGCTCCACTACGGCCAACTGCCGGGAGGCTGGCCTCACGGTCGACAAGTTGCCTGAACGTAAAGTGTATTAAGCGGCTTCATTTTACGCGCAAACGGATATCAGCATGAAACTACAACAGCTTCGCTACATCGTAGAGGTGGTGAACCATAACCTGAATGTTTCATCCACCGCCGAAGGGCTTTATACCTCCCAGCCGGGCATCAGTAAGCAGGTCCGCATGCTGGAAGATGAGCTGGGCATCCAGATTTTCGCCCGCAGCGGCAAACATTTAACTCAGGTGACACCTGCCGGGCAGGAGATCATCCGTATCGCCCGCGAGGTATTATCGAAAGTCGATGCGATCAAATCTGTCGCCGGGGAGCATACCTGGCCTGATAAAGGGTCGTTATATGTGGCGACGACCCATACTCAGGCCCGCTATGCGTTACCGGGGGTGATCAAGGGCTTTATTGAACGCTACCCGCGCGTGTCGCTGCATATGCATCAGGGCTCGCCAACCCAAATTGCAGAAGCCGTATCGAAAGGCAACGCCGACTTCGCCATCGCCACCGAGGCGCTGCATCTGTATGACGATCTGGTGATGTTGCCATGCTATCACTGGAACCGGTCGATTGTGGTAACGCCTGAGCATCCTCTGGCCGCGAAGGGCTCGGTTTCCATTGAAGAGCTGGCGCAGTACCCGCTGGTGACTTATACCTTTGGCTTTACCGGCCGTTCGGAACTGGATACCGCGTTTAACCGTGCGGGTCTGACGCCGCGCATTGTCTTCACCGCCACTGACGCCGACGTGATCAAAACCTATGTTCGCCTGGGGCTTGGGGTCGGGGTGATAGCCAGCATGGCAGTCGATCCGGTCTCTGACCCGGACCTGGTGAAGCTGGATGCGAACGGCATATTCAGCCACAGCACCACCAAAATTGGTTTCCGCCGTAGCACCTTCTTACGAAGCTACATGTATGATTTTATTCAACGTTTTGCACCCCATCTGACCCGGGATGTCGTGGATACCGCGGTGGCTTTGCGGTCGAATGAAGATATTGAAGCGATGTTTAAAGATATAAAACTTCCGGAAAAATAACCCTTAAAAAAATAATGGCATTCCCTGTGGGGAGTGCCATTGACTATCATGGTCCTAATTTAACATCTTAAACCTCGAACCAATCACAAAATTAATAATTTCTGGCAACACGTTTGTCATTATGCCCGCCGCGATCAAATAACCGGTTAAATATATTCCATCAGGCCTAAATTCACTGGATTAATCTTTTATCCATAATTAAGATTTATCTGTACCTGATGATTTGAGCAATTGGTGGTGACAATATGATAAGTAATATCGATTACATGAAACTGGCGATGTCATACGAGAATGACAAAACCGAAATCGATCCCGTTCTGCGTAGTCGCGTATGGGGCGTAGTGTTGGTAGGGCTGGCGATGTTCTGGAGCATCATCGCGCTTACCATCTGCAACATCTGGATTGTCAGCTAAAGCTGTAGGTCATCGTTGTAGATACATGTCATTTTTATGACAGTGAAAGGAAACTGTAATATAAAATCAGTGACCGGCAATACAGGGAGAATATATTTTGCCGCTGGATTCATCCAATCTGAAATCACTCACAAGAGCTAATCATAGCCAGCTGGCCGATTAGCTCTTTTTTTGTCCTCGTGTACTAATACAATATCGTCTTAATCATCGCTTCTGCACTATTTTGGTGCTATTTCTCCGATTCCAGGATAATTCCCGATTAATCACTGTCGACCTCGGCGCATTTAGCAATTTGGGTTGTTATCAAAGTGTTATGCTCGGTATGTGTTATCTTTAATGGAGACCCTGAGGAGAATCAGGGTATGCCATCCCTGAGATAAAGGAGGAGCTATGTCGTCAACCCTACGAGAAGCCAGTAAGGACACGCTGCTGGTCAACGAGAAAACCTGGCATTACTACAGTCTGCCGCTGGCAGAGAAACAGCTGGGCGATCTCAGTCGACTGCCTAAGTCGCTGAAGGTGCTGATGGAGAACCTGCTGCGCTGGCAGGACGGTGACTCGGTGACAGAAGAAGATATTCGTGCCCTGGCCGGCTGGCTGCAACAGGCCCATGCCGACCGGGAGATCGCTTACCGTCCCGCGCGCGTCCTGATGCAGGACTTTACCGGCGTGCCGGCAGTCGTGGATCTGGCCGCCATGCGCGAGGCGGTGAAGCGCCTGGGCGGCGACACCGCGAAAGTGAATCCGCTGTCGCCCGTCGATCTGGTGATCGACCACTCGGTCACCGTCGACCGTTTCGGCGATGACGAGGCCTTCGAAGATAACGTCCGTCTGGAAATGGAGCGTAACCACGAACGTTACGCTTTTCTACGCTGGGGACAACAGGCCTTCAGCCGCTTCAGCGTAGTGCCGCCGGGCACCGGTATTTGTCACCAGGTCAACCTGGAATACCTCGGTCGGGCCGTCTGGAGCGAAGAGGTGAATGGGAAGTGGATGGCGTGGCCGGATACCCTGGTGGGCACCGACTCTCATACCACCATGATTAACGGTCTCGGCGTACTGGGCTGGGGCGTGGGCGGGATTGAAGCGGAAGCCGCCATGCTGGGTCAGCCGGTGTCGATGCTGATCCCGGATGTCGTGGGCTTTAAGCTCAGCGGCAAACTGCGCGAAGGCATCACCGCCACCGATCTGGTGCTGACGGTCACCCAGATGCTGCGCCAGCACGGTGTCGTCGGCAAGTTTGTTGAATTCTACGGCGATGGCCTGGATACCTTACCCCTGGCCGATCGCGCCACTATCGCCAATATGGCCCCGGAATATGGCGCCACCTGTGGTTTCTTCCCGATCGATGATGTGACGCTTAGCTATATGCGTCTGAGCGGCCGTAGCGAAGAACAGGTCGCCCTGGTGGAAGCCTATGCCAAAGCGCAGGGCATGTGGCGCCAGCCGGGCGATGAGCCGGTCTTTACCAGCACCCTGGCGCTGGACATGGGCAGCGTTGAGGCAAGCCTTGCCGGGCCGAAACGGCCGCAGGATCGCGTGGCGCTCGGCGATGTGCCGAAAGCCTTTGCTGCCAGCGGCGAGCTGGAAGTTAACCATCCTCAGCGTCAGCGCCAGCCGGTGGATTATACGCTGAACGGGCATCACTATTCGCTACCGGACGGCGCCGTGGCCATTGCGGCCATTACTTCCTGTACCAATACCTCCAACCCCAGCGTGCTGATGGCCGCCGGTCTGCTGGCGAAAAAAGCCGTCGAGCGTGGCCTGCAGCCGCAGCCGTGGGTAAAAGCTTCCCTGGCGCCAGGCTCGAAAGTGGTGTCGGATTATCTGGCTCATGCCGGCCTGACGCCTTACCTCGACCAGCTCGGCTTCAATCTGGTGGGATATGGCTGTACCACCTGTATCGGTAACTCCGGTCCGTTGCCGGAACCTATCGAAGAGGCGATCAAAAAGGGCGATCTGACCGTCGGGGCGGTGCTTTCCGGTAACCGTAACTTCGAAGGGCGTATCCATCCGCTGGTGAAAACCAACTGGCTGGCCTCGCCGCCGCTGGTCGTCGCTTACGCCCTGGCGGGGAACATGAATATCGATCTTACCCGCGAGCCGTTGGGGCAGGGCAGCGATGGCGAACCGGTTTATCTGAAAGATATCTGGCCGAGCGGGGAGGAGATTGCCCGTGCGGTGGAACAGGTGTCCACTGAGATGTTCCGCAAAGAGTACGCGGAAGTGTTTTCCGGTACCGAGGAGTGGAAAGCAATCAAGGTGGAGGCGTCAGATACCTATAACTGGCAGGAGGACTCGACTTATATTCGCCTGTCGCCGTTCTTTGACGAGATGGGCGTCGAACCGCTGCCGGTAGAGGATATTCATGGCGCGCGGATCCTCGCCATGCTGGGCGATTCAGTGACCACTGACCACATTTCGCCGGCGGGGAGCATCAAAGCCGATAGCCCGGCAGGCCGCTATCTGCAGGAGCATGGGGTTGCCCGGCGCGACTTTAACTCCTATGGTTCCCGTCGCGGTAACCATGAGGTGATGATGCGCGGCACCTTCGCCAATATCCGTATTCGTAACGAAATGGTACCGGGAGTGGAAGGCGGTATGACCCGACATCTGCCGGACCGCGAACCGGTGGCGATCTACGATGCGGCGATGCAGTATAAAGCGGAAGGCATACCGCTGGCGGTGATTGCCGGTAAGGAGTATGGCTCAGGTTCCAGCCGCGACTGGGCGGCGAAGGGGCCGCGCCTGCTGGGCATTCGGGTGGTGATCGCCGAGTCCTTCGAACGTATCCACCGCTCCAACCTGATCGGGATGGGGATTTTGCCGCTGGAGTTCCCGCAGGGCGTCACCCGTAAAACGCTGCAGTTGACCGGGGAAGAGCGGATTGATATCAGCAATCTGCAGTCGCTTCAGCCTGGCGCTACGGTGCCGGTGACCCTGACTCGCGCTGACGGCTCGCAGGAAGTGATCCCTTGTCGGTGCCGTATCGACACCGCGACCGAGCTCACCTACTACCGCAACGACGGCATCCTGCACTACGTTATCCGCAATATGCTGTAAAACAAAGGGCCAGCATCGCTGGCCCTTTCTCTTTTATTCAATCGGTTTATTCCGCCGGCTTGCTGTTCAGCAAATGGCCCATTTTGGCGGCTTTAGTATCCAGGTAGTGAGCATTTTTCGGGTTACGCCCGACGATCAACGGTACCCGCTCCACAATGTTGATCCCGGCTTCGGTAAGAATTTCCACTTTTTTCGGGTTATTGGTTAATAACCGAACCTGCTCAACGTTGAGCAGTTTGAACATATCGGCGCACAGGGTGAAGTCGCGCTCATCGGCGGCGAAGCCCAGCTGATGGTTCGCCTCAACGGTGTCGTAGCCCTGATCCTGCAGCGCGTAGGCGCGGATTTTATTCAATAAACCAATGTTGCGTCCTTCCTGGCGGTGATAGAGCAGGATCCCCCGACCTTCTTCGGCGATATGCGACAGGGCCGCTTCCAGCTGAAAGCCGCAATCACAGCGCAGGCTAAACAGGGCATCGCCCGTCAAACACTCTGAATGGACGCGGGCCAGGACCGGCGACTGCCCCGAGATATCGCCATACACCAGCGCGACATGATCTTGTCCGGTTGCCAGTTCTTCAAAACCCACCATCAGGAAATCGCCCCATGGGGTTGGCAGTTTGGCTTCTGCCACACGTTTAAGCTGCATGTGATTCTCCAGATTCTGTCAGCACCTGAATGTGCTTTCTGTTTGCCGCTATTTTGCCACAAGGCCGGGACGTTCTCCTAATCGCGAACGGTTAGCCGCGTGGAAAGCGCACAAACGAACTACTTTCCGCTATGATGTTCATCTACAAGGAGAAGGAGAGAAAATGCTGTTGATTGCCCGACGAACCGCTCTCGCGGCGGCGCTGCTGCTTGTTATGCCTGTTACGGTCTGGCTGTCTGGTTGGCTGTGGCAGCCAGGACTGCCGGTTGCTATGTTGAAAACCCTCTGGTGGGTGACGGAAACGGTGACGCAGCCGTGGGGAATTATCACACATGTTGCACTGTGCGGCTGGTTTCTCTGGTGTCTTCGCTACCGGCTGCGCGCGGCACTGATCCTGTTCCTGATTCTTGCCGCCGCCATCCTGGTGGGACAGGGGGTTAAATCCTGGGTCAAAGCGCGGGTTCAGGAGCCGAGACCCTTTGTCATCTGGCTGGAAAACTCAAGACAGGTGCCGGTGACGCAATTCTATGCGTTGAAGCGTAAAGAACGCGCTAAACTGGTGCATGCCCAGCTGGCGCAGGCGCAGGACATTCCGCCGTTTTTACGCAAGCACTGGCAGAAAGAGACAGGCTTTGCTTTCCCGTCGGGTCACACGATGTTCGCCGCCAGCTGGGCGCTGCTGGCCGCCGGGCTGCTGTGGCCGCGTCGGCGTTGGGGCACGGTCGCCGTGCTGCTGGTATGGGCGACGGCGGTGATGGGCAGTCGCCTGGCGCTGGGCATGCACTGGCCGCTGGATCTCATTGTCGCCACGCTGATCTCCTGGCTGTTGGTCACGGTGGCCTGCTGGTTGACGCAGCGCCTGTGCGGGCCGCTCTCGCCGCCGGGAGAAGAGGCGCAGGATATTAAAAAACGGATGCCCGAAGCAGAATAATGTTGATTTTAGCGGCATCCGACCGCATATCCTGTACAGTTGCCATGCTTTTTCATTCCACCGCTGCGGCGAAAATGATACTTTATAGGGCTGAAAGCGGGCTTTTTTTCGCGCAACCCACATAACGGGAAGTCATGTGAAATATTTACTCATTTTCTTACTGGTGCTAGCAATCTTCGTCATTTCAGTGACGCTGGGGGCGCAGAATGACCAACAGGTCACGTTCAACTATTTACTCGCGCAGGGTGAATTCCGCATTTCGACACTGCTGGCGGTGCTGTTCGCCGCAGGCTTTGCCATTGGCTGGCTGATCTGCGGCTTGTTCTGGCTGCGGGTGCGTGTCTCGCTGGCGCGCGCGGAGCGGAAAATTAAGCGCCTTGAGCACCAGATTGCCCCCGTCAGCCCGGTCGCTGTCGACGCAGGCGTGCCTGCCGTGAAGGAATAACCTCTTATGCTGGAGTTGTTGTTTCTGCTTTTACCCGTTGCCGCCGCCTACGGCTGGTACATGGGGCGCAGAAGTGCACAACAGTCCAAACAGGACGATGCGAACCGCCTGTCACGGGATTACGTGGCGGGGGTTAACTTCCTGCTCAGCAACCAGCAGGATAAAGCCGTCGATCTGTTCCTTGATATGTTGAAAGAGGATACCGGCACCGTTGAGGCCCACCTGACGCTCGGTAACCTGTTCCGCTCGCGCGGCGAGGTTGACCGCGCGATCCGTATTCATCAGAGCCTGATGGAAAGCGCATCGTTAACCTACGATCAGCGCCTGCTGGCCGTCCAGCAGCTGGGGCGCGACTATATGGCCGCCGGGTTGTACGATCGTGCGGAAGATATGTTCAAACAGCTGGTGGATGAGACCGATTTCCGCCTGAGCGCTCTGCAGCAGCTGCTGCAGATCTACCAGGCGACCAGCGACTGGCAGTCAGCGATCGAAGTCGCTGAACGGCTGGTGAAGCTGGGTAAAGAGAAACATCGTGGCGAAATCGCCAACTTTTGGTGTGAGCTGGCCCTGCAGCAGATGGCGGCCAACGATCTGGATAAAGCGATGGCGCTGCTGAAGAAAGGCGCCGCCGCAGACCGCAACAGCGCCCGGGTCTCAATAATGATGGGCCGGGTGTGGATGGAAAAGGGTGATTACGCCAAAGCGGTAGAGAGCCTTGAGCGGGTTATCGATCAGGATAAAGAGCTGGTCGGTGAGACGCTGGAGATGCTGCAGACCTGCTACCAGCAACTGGGTAAAGCCGAAGAGTGGGAGGTTTTCCTGCGCCGTTGTGTGGATGAGAACACCGGGGCCACCGCTGAACTGATGCTGGCGCAGATCCTCGAGCAACGGGAAGGGGTCGAAGCCGCGCAAAACTACGTTACCCGGCAGCTGGAACGTCACCCGACCATGCGCGTCTTCCATAAGCTGATGGACTACCATCTCAACGAAGCGGAAGAAGGGCGCGCGAAAGAAAGCCTCGGGGTGCTAAGAAACATGGTCGGCGAGCAGGTGCGCAGCAAACCGCGCTATCGCTGCCAGAAATGCGGCTTTACTGCTCATACGCTCTACTGGCACTGCCCATCCTGCCGCTCGTGGGCCACCATCAAACCCATTCGCGGTCTCGACGGCCAATAAAGTCAAAAAAAAATCCCTCCATTAGTTACAACATACTCATCGTTTTTCTCCTCTCCAGACGCGGCCCCGGCAGCGCCATCGTCCGGCCAGCGCTACTACAGCAGTCTGTTATTTTGTTAGCATCACAGGTAGAATGCTGCCCGTTTACCTTTTTTGCGCCGCCCTGGCGCCCATCAACACTAAGGTCTGGTCATGACGTCTACAGCTATCACATCTTCCCGCGCTGTCACATCCTCTCCCGTTGTGGTTGCGCTCGACTATGATAATCGCGATAAAGCGCTGGCATTTGTCGACCGCATCGACCCGCGAGACTGCCGCCTGAAGGTGGGCAAAGAGATGTTCACCCTGTTGGGCCCGCAGTTTGTTCGCGATCTGCACCAGCGCGGGTTTGAGGTGTTCCTTGACCTTAAGTTTCACGATATCCCCAATACCACGGCCCGCGCGGTGGCGGCGGCGGCCGAACTCGGCGTATGGATGGTGAATGTCCATGCCTCCGGCGGCGCGCGGATGATGACCGCCGCGCGTGAAGCGCTGCTGCCGTTTGGTAAAGAGGCTCCGCTGCTGATCGCTGTCACCGTACTCACCAGCATGGAGGCCAGCGACCTGCAGGATCTGGGCATTACCTTATCCCCGGCTGATTACGCGGCGAAGCTGGCAGCGCTGACCCAACGCTGTGGTCTTGACGGGGTCGTGTGCTCAGCTCAGGAGGCGGTGCGCTTCAAACAGGAGCTGGGGCAGGCGTTTAAGCTGGTGACCCCGGGGATCCGTCCGCAGGGGAGCGAGGCTGGGGATCAGCGGCGGATTATGACCCCCGAGCAGGCCCAGGCGGCGGGGGTGGATTATATGGTTATTGGTCGCCCGGTCACTCAGTCGGCCGATCCTGCCGCAACGCTGCGGGCAATCAACGTCTCGTTGTCAAAGGAGGCATAATGAGCGATTCCAATAGCCGCCTGGTCTACTCCACGGAAACCGGGCGTATCGACGAAGCGAAACCGGCGCCGGTGCGGCCTAAAGGCGATGGTATTGTCCGTATTCAGCGCCAGACCAGCGGTCGCAAGGGCAAAGGCGTGTGCCTGATTAGCGGCATCGATGCTGACGATGCCGCGCTGAACGCCCTGGCTGCAGAGCTGAAAAAGAAATGTGGTTGCGGCGGCGCGGTGAAAGATGGTGTGATCGAGATCCAGGGTGACAAACGGGATTTGCTCAAATCGCTGCTCGAGGCGAAAGGAATGAAGGTTAAGTTAGCCGGTGGCTGAGTGCTATTTCGGCAATAATTAAAGTAATGCTGAAATAACAAGGCCGCGGTGAATGCCGCGGCCTTGAATGATTTAACGTGCGTAAGTCAATTCGTGTGAATTATTCTTTTATTTCGTCAGGTAATTATATTATTTGCCAACCTGGTGACCAATAATACCACCGACCGCCGCGCCACCCAGGGTTCCGAGTGCGCTACCGTCAGTTAACACCGCACCACCGATGGCGCCGGCGCCAGCACCGATAGCGGTGTTACGGTCACGTTTAGACATGTTAGAACAAGCGCTCAGAGACATTGCTACAGTGACAGCCAGAACGACGGCAGCCATTTTTTTGCTCGTTGAAGTCATCATTTTTTTCTCCTGAATAATCTATTCATGGATACTACGCTCCTTTAAGCATAGCCTGAAATAGCAGCTTTAGGGCAATTCCATGAAGTTAGGGTGCGCAGGTGTCACGAAAATCACGCAGGTGATAGTCACTTCCTGTTATATCGCTAATAATAATTTTACTTTTTTTTAAATGTATCGTCAGGTAAAAAATCTTAATTAGCGGCTCGGAATACTCTCAGAGCGTAATATCGCCCCGAATGGCGCATTGGCATGGCTCGGGGCGGGTAAAGATCAGACGTATGGCACGATATCGACGGTCAGGCCGCTGTGCAGTAACTGGTCGCGGCAGGCGGCCGGCAGGCGATCGTCGGTAATAACGCGGTTAAAGCGCCCGGCGGGACCGAGGGGATAGGGATGAACCGCGCTGAATTTCGAGCTGTCGCTGAGAATAATCGCTTCACAGTGCTTTTCCAGCACGGCGTTAACCACATCCGCACGCATCATATCGCGACCGGTAAAGCCGGTTTCTGCCTGCCAGCCATCGATCCCGATGAAGGCTTTGCTGAAATGCACCTGCTGGATGAACTGGCGGGTCAGCGGGCCCACCATGCTTTCACTGCGTTTCTGGTAAATCCCGCCCAGCAGGATCACCTCTCCCGGCGTCTCTTTCAGTAGATGGGCGATATAGCTGCTGACGGTTATGATGGTGATATCGCCGCGTTCGGCGAGGGTGCGCGCCAGCAGGGCGTTGCTGCTGCCGTTTTCGATGAATACCGTTTCGCCGGCGCTCACCAGCGCCGCCGCCCGGCTGGCCAGTTCACGTTTAATGGCGAAATGGGTCATCATGCGGGTTTCAACATCTTCACTGTCCAGTGGGACTGCATAGCCATGGGTGCGGCGCAAATAGCTCTGCTTTTCCAGCAGATTCAGATCCTGGCGAATGGTGACCTCTGAGACACCGGTCATCTTCGCCAGATCGGCGACGCTCATCCGGCCTTTATCAATGACCACTTGCAAAATACTTTGTTGTCGGGCGTTCATAGCAACATCACTGTTAGGGGGCTATATGGCGAGCAACCGGTATGAGTCACCGGTTGCGGCATGGGCGATAATCAGATTTCCCAGGGAGCCTTGGGCTGGTTTTTTTGCTCAGCGTCGTCCGCCGCCAGTGCCAGCAGCTCCGCTTTGAGGATTTCCAGATTATGGATCGCAGAGTGGTAATCACCGGCAACCAGAATATCCAGCACGGTATCGATACGTTGGGCGAGCAGGTGGGCATTCACATCTGACATGGCATTATCCTGGTAACAAAAACGAATGAAATCAATGATGCTAAAAATGGATGAAAAAGAGAAGCGAAAAAAACGCACAACCTTAATCGGTGCGACGGAAATAGCAGGATGGAGAGGAAAGAAGCAGCGGTTCCCGGAGGAACCGCTGTGAAGAGGCGTCAGACTGCCGGACGCGCAATAATGCTGCGGGTTTCCATGCGGACTTCGGCGATGGTGACATCGATAACGTCAGTCACTTTGTAGACCACCTCGCCCTTGATCTGCACGGTGCCGTTCTCCTGGCTGCACACCAGTTCGTCGCGAACGGCGTGGAGGAAGGGGGCCGGAATAAAGGCGACCGCGCCATTGTCCACCAGGCGCACGCGCATCCCGCCGCGGCTGATGTCGATGATCTCCGCCGCAAAACGGGTATCGGTCCCGGCTTTATCGTTGAGGAAACGGGCATACAGCCAGTCGGCGACGTCGCGCTCTGCCATCCGGTTAAGACGACGGCGCTCCGCCATCTGTACGGTGGCATCATCCTGTGGGCGCGCAATGGTCTCGCCTTTGATGATGGCCTTCAGCAGACGGTGGTTGATCATGTCGCCATATTTACGGATCGGCGAGGTCCAGGTGGCATAGGCCTCAAGGCCGAGGCCAAAGTGCGGGCCTGGCTCGGTGCTGATTTCCGCAAACGACTGGAAGCGGCGGATGCGGCTGTCGAGGAATCCGGTCGGCTGGGCGTCCAGTTCCCGGCGCAGCTTGCAGAACCCTTCCAGCGTCAGCACCTCCGTCGGGTCGACGTGCACGTCGTGGGTTTTCAGCAGCGCCGCCAGCTGTTCGGTATTCGCCGGGTCGAAGCCGGTATGGACGTTATAAACGCCGAAGCCGAGCTTGTCGCGCAGAACGCGGGCGGCACAGATGTTGGCGGCGATCATCGACTCTTCGACAATACGGTTGGCAATGCGACGTGGTTCCGCGACGATATCCAGCACTTCGCCTTTTTCGCCAAGAACGAAACGGTAGTCCGGACGGTCTTTGAACACCAGCGCATGGGTCTGACGCCATTCGCTACGACGCTGGCACACGTCCTTCAACAGTTTAATTTGCTGCGCGATCGCGTCGCTGCCCGGCTGCCAGCTGCCGCGGCCTTCCAGCCAGTCAGAGACATCGTCATAGGCCAGCTTGGCTTTCGACTCGATGGTGGCGGCAAAGAATTCGATGTTGTCTTCGATGGTGCCATCGGCCGCCAGAGTCATCTGGCAGGCCAGCACCGGGCGCACTTCGTTAGCGCGCAGGGAGCACAGGTCGTCTGACAGCTCGCGGGGCAGCATCGGAATATTGAAGCCCGGCAGATAGTTGGTAAAGGCGCGCACTTTTGCGGCCTTATCCAGCTTGCTACCTTCGGCAATCCAGGCGGTCGGGTCAGCAATGGCGACCGTCAGCAGCAGTTTGCCATCAGCAGTGGATTCGGCATACAGCGCATCGTCCATATCTTCGGTGCTGGCGCTGTCGATAGTGACGAAGTCGAGAGCGGTTAAATCGCGGCGCGTCAGCCCTTCATCGAGCATTTCCGTGGCCACGCCGTCCGGCGCTTCTTTTTCGAGGTTATGGCGCGCCAGGGTTACCCACCAGGGGACGAAGTGATCGTCGCTGAAGGTGATGAACTGGGTCAGCTCCGCGTAAAACCCGCGGTCGCCTTTTAACGGATGACGGCGCATCTCGGCGACGGCCCAGTCACCCTGTTTGAAATCATGCTCAACGCCACGGGCGGCGCGGCAGGGAATGGCATCTTTCAGCAGCGGATGGTCAGGAACGATAGCGAGGCGATCGTCTTTCTTCTGGACTTTACCGACGAAACGGGTCAGGAACGGCTCAACCAGGGTTTCTGGTTCGGCGCTTTCGCGATCTTTTTCAGAATGGATCACCGCGACGATACGGTCGCCATGCATCACTTTTTTCATCTGCGGCGGCGGAATGAAGTAGCTCTTCTGAGCGTCCACTTCGAGGAAGCCAAAGCCCTTTTCCGTGCCCTTAACGACCCCTTCCGCGCGCGGCGTCTGGGAATGCAGTTGCTGTTTAAGCTGCGCTAGCAGCGGGTTATCCTGAAACATAATTAGGTATTTTCGTGGCTAAAAGAGCGGCTGACATTTTTACGCGAATATGCCTGCCGCAGCAAGCGCTGTTTCAGCAATTTACGTCTGCTGACGCACATTGCCGAGGGCGATTTTCAGACGATTCATCCATCCGCACAGCCCGCTCCAGGTCAACAGATCGATCGCTTGTTCCGCAGAGAGTCCATATTCCGCGAGGGGCGTTAACTGGGCGGCGCTAAACCGGTCCGGCGAGCGGGTTAACAGCTGCACCGCGGTCACGAGAGACCGGGACTGAGGATGCTGCTGGAGCCAGTGATGGAGGGCCTGGTCGCCCTCCCGCAGATGGCTGGCGAACTCCTCTTCACCCTGCCAGTGGGGGAGCCAGGCGTCAAAACAGGTGGGGCTGCCATTGGTGCGCGCCGCGAGTAAGGCGACCTGCGGGCCAAAGGTATCATCCGTGCTGAGCTGGCGGATCAAGGTCTCCAGAGGCGTGAACAACGGTGGGTCGCAGGCCAGCAGTGGGGCCAGCTCACCCAGACCGGGCAGCGACTGCCAGCCGGCGATGCGCCGCTGGCGCTCATCATCGGCATACTGCAGATCGGGGTCCTCAAGGTCGCTCTGCCACTCTCCTGGTGGCGCGGTGAACAGTTCGGCAGGGGCCTCCTCTTGCTGAGGCATGCCGGGGATCCAGCGCACCGGATAGCCCAGCGCCGCCTGCAGGACGGCAATCGCCCGGGCCTGGAAGCCCACGAAACCGATAATCTGGTTGATCAGGATAATATCCCGGCTGGTTAAACCCACTTCGTCCAGCTGGCTGCGCGAGAGGGCGTTAATGACGGAGGGCGAACTGGCGAGCTGACGAGCATACTGAGTGATCTGCGCCAGGCGACGGTTGCTCTCGCGCGAAGAGTCAGGGCCAGGGAGGGGAGCCAGGCGGGCGGCATAGTGGTTACACAACCGCTGGACACCATAAACCTGGGCGACAGTCAGCGCGGTGCTCAGGCGATCGTAGGCGGTAAAGGTCTGCAGGCGACTCACCGCCACTTGGTCGGGAAACAACCGCTCTGCCAGCTGGCGAGCGGGGTGCAGCCAGCCTGCGTGGATGTGTAGCCAGGCTTCCGGCAGCGTCAGGTCCAGCAAAAAGCGGTCTTCAACATGGGCGGCTTCAGGGACAAGCGGTAGAACATCCACCGGGCAGATTGTTGACTGGGTTTCGTGATACCAGTGGTTTTTGCCATTCACGCGGCGTGGCTCCATGGGCTTTCCTTGTTCGGTATGTGGCGAACCGCCGTTCCGCGGATCGTTTATGCAGAACTATCCTGGCGTAACCCGGAAGCAGGAGAAAATATTGATACGTGCTAACAAATAGCCGATTGGAATAACAGGGGGAGCGTAAGGGATGGGGGGAAGGAAGAACCCTCCTCACCGGGGTGAGGAGGGAAAGAACTTACTTCAGTTCCAGCTCGTTCATGGCGGCGATATTGAACCCGCCGTCAACGTGAACGACTTCACCGGAGATACCCGCGGACAGGTTAGAGCACAGGAAGGCTGCGCTGTTGCCCACATCTTCAATGGTGACGGTGCGACGGATCGGGGTGACCGCTTCGCAGTGCGCCAGCATTTTACGGAAATCTTTAATGCCAGAAGCAGCCAGCGTACGGATCGGACCGGCAGAGATGGCGTTGACGCGAACGCCTTCCGGACCCATGGCGTTAGCCATATAGCGGACGTTAGCTTCCAGAGAGGCTTTGGCCAGACCCATTACGTTGTAGTTCGGGATCGCGCGCTCTGCGCCCAGGTAGGAGAGCGTCAGCAGAGCAGAGCCCGGGTTCAGCATGCTGCGGCAGGCTTTGGCCATCGCCACGAAGCTGTAGGCGCTGATGTCGTGCGCGATTTTAAAGCCGTCGCGGGTGACAACGTCAACGTAGTCGCCGTCTAACTGGTCAGCCGGGGCAAAACCGATAGAGTGGACGAAACCATCGAATTTCGGCCAGACTTTTTCCAGCTCGGTGAACAGCGCGGTGATGCTCTCATCTTCAGCAACGTCGCACGGCAGCACAATGTCAGAACCCAGCGCGGCAGCAAATTCTTCTACGCGACCTTTCAGTTTTTCATTCTGATAGGTGAATGCCAGTTCCGCGCCTTCGCGGTGCATTGCTTGCGCAATACCGTAGGCGATGGACAGTTTGCTGGCGACGCCAGTGATCAAAATGCGCTTACCGGAAAGAAAACCCATAGCTTTAATCCTTATCGTTATTGCTTATTTTTACTTTAACAATCATAACGTTAACATTGTTATTTCAAAATAACTCAAATTTAGCCGGGAATTATATCCCACTGACGACCCCTTGTGTCACGATATTTTTCAGCCGCGCCCGCGGCGTGCGGAGCAAAAGCGTATCGCGATAGCTCCAGTATACTCTCTCTTCTGATGATTATTTGAGCGCGATCTCCGCCAGCAGCAGACACCCGTTGGCACTGAGGGGCTGCAGCTCGCCAGGGGATTCACCGCGCCAGCAGAGACCGCTGCCGGCCGCACTTCGCTGCCCGGCCAGATCCCACTCGCCCTGAAGAACATAAGCGACTCCCTCAGTAGCAGGGCGTTGCTGGTCGTTTATCACCTTTACTCTCGCCGAGGCACGTCCGCGCTGGGTCATGATATTGAAGTCCAGCCCTGGCTCAACGATCCCGACGCTGGACAGCGCCCATTCGCCGGGGAACGCCCACGGCTGCCAGAGCGTCAGCGGATGGTCGATGTCCTCGCCGCACAGTCGTAGCGGTTGTCCCGCCAGCAGGGTGATCACCCGATCGACGCCGGGGAAGGGGGAAAAAGGACCATCCGCCTGCAGAGTGGCGATGCTGGCTCGCCAGAGAAAGGGGGCGTCTGTGGAAGGAACGGCGATAATTTCCCGGGTGGCACCGGCACCGTTCTTCCACGGCGTGATGGGTAAGGTGGCGATATCAAAAAAAAAGATCATGGTCTGCTCGGCGGAATTCAGAGGGTGGATGGTTTTTGTTACAAGCGTGTCGCAACATGCTTACAAATTATTTACAACAGGGCTCACAAATCCATCATCGAGCGCGTGTGTGGGTTTGTCAATGCTTGTATATACATGAGCAGTCATCTACGAATTATCTTATCGCAGTGACCAGAGCCATCATGACAAAACGCGATCGGGAGAATGAAAATGCAACAGCGTATTACTTTCCGCCAGGCCTGCCTGGTCACCCTGTTTTCGGGGCTACTGCTGTCTGGTGGCTCAACATACGCTAAAGAGTGGAAATCAATCACCATCGCTACGGAAGGCGGCTATGAACCCTGGAACCTGACGCTTCCCGGAGGGAAGTTGAGCGGCTTCGAACCTGAGCTCATGGCGAATTTATGCCAGCGGATGCAGATCGAATGCAAGCTGGTGGTACAGAACTGGGATGGCATGATTGCCGGACTTAACGCCGGAAAATATGACGTGATCATGGACGCTATTGTCGTCACCCCGGAGCGATCGAAGGTCGTGGCGTTTACCCAGGCCTACGCTGCCACGCCGGCCTCTTTCATTGCGGTAAAAGGGTCGCTGCTCCCTCCGTCTCCGACGGTCAAGCTTCATGATGATGAGAAAGAGATTCAGGCGGCGATTGCGCCTCTGCGCGCGGCGTTGAAAGGGAAAACTATCGGCATCGCTTCCGGCACCGTGTACACCCCGTTTATTGATAAGTATTTCAAGGATATCGCTGACATCAGGGAATATAACAACTCAGCGGATGCGATCCTCGACCTGCAGGCTGAGCGCATCGATGCGGTGTTTGATGATATTACCTTTGCCAACACCACCCTGTCGCGACCGGAGAATAACAATCTGGCATTGAGCGGTCCGCTGATGAGCGGGCCGATCTGGGGAGGCGGTGAGGCGATGGGCGTGCGCCTCACCGATACCGATCTCAAAGCGAAACTGGATAGCGCCATTCAGGCGGCGCTGGCCGATGGGACGGTAAAAAAACTGAGCGAGAAATGGTTTAAAAGCGACGTTACCCCCTGAGTGAGGCTCTCATGTTGAATCTTCTGAGTTTTGGTGAAAACGGGTGGGGGACGCTGATCCTCAGTGCCACGCTGACCACGTTGCTGCTGTCGCTCGCCGCGCTGGCCGTCGGTGCCGGGGTAGGCGGCGTCATTGCCGCCGCAAAGCTGTCCCGGCATGCGCCAGCGCGCTGGTTTGGCGCCGCCTGGTCGGTAGTATTCCGCGGTATCCCTGAGTTACTGGTGATCTACCTGTTCTATTTTGGCGGCTCAGGGATGATTTCATGGGTGGGGCGACTGTTTGGCGCTGACGGTTTTATTGAGGTTCCGCCCTTTCTGATTGGCGCCCTGGCGATTGGTTTGATCTCCTCCTCGTATCAGGCGGAAGTCTACCGTGCTGCTCGCCTGGCGCTGATGCCCGGTGAAGTGGAGGCGGCTACCGCTATCGGCATGCCGCGCTGGCGGATCCTGCAGCGCATTCTGTTGCCGCAGATTATCCGTTATTCGCTGCCTGGGTTATCCAACGTGTGGCAAATGAGCCTCAAAGATTCGGCGCTGGTATCGGTGACCGGCATCGTTGAGCTGATGCGCGCCAGCCAGATTGCCGCTGGCTCGACCCGCGATTATTTCCTGTTCTATCTGATCGGCGGCGGCTGTTATCTGATCCTGACGCTGCTCTCTAACCGCGCGTTTACCCGGGCGGAGAGCCATCTCAACCGCGCCTGGCTGCGTCGCAGCGCCGCGCAGGCGTAAGGAGCCCGTATGTTTATCGATTTTGCCTTCCTCGGTGAGACGTTATTGAAGCTCGGCGCGGCGCTGCCGGTGACGCTGGGGCTCTTTATTTGCTCTTTTATCCTCGGCGGCGTACTGGCCCTCGGCGTTTTAGCGCTGCGAATGAGCCACTGGCCGCTGGCTAGCGGTTTCGCCAAAGGCTATATCCTGATCTTTCGCGGTTCGCCATTGCTGATCCAGCTGTTTCTCATTTATTACGGGCTGGGTCAGTTTGGGGTGATCCGTCACAGTTTCCTGTGGCCGCTGCTGCGCGAACCCTTTATCTGCGCCGTTCTGGCGCTGGCGCTCTGTACAGCGGCCTACACCGCGGAAATTCTTCGCGGCGGGTTGCTGGCGATACCGCCGGGTCAGATTGAAGCCGGTCAGGCTTGCGGCATGTCGCGCTGGCTGTTGTTGCGGCGGATCATTGCCCCGGTGATGCTACGTTATGCACTGCCAGCCTACTCCACGGAGGCCATTCTGCTGGTCAAGTCGACGGCGCTGGCAAGCCTGGTGACCGTCTGGGACGTCACCGGGGTGGCGCAACAGATTATTCAGCGTACCTACCGGACGATGGAGGTATTCCTCTGCGCGGCGGCCATCTATTTGCTGCTTAATTTCATCATTGTGCAGCTGTACGCCCTGCTAGAACGGCGATTAACGCCGCATACCCGGCAAAACCCGGCGACCGTGTCGCTCAAGCCGATAACCAAAGGAGAGTAAGATGCTCGATTCACGTCCGGTGACCTTATCGGTCAGCGATATTCATAAGTCCTTTGGCTCCCTGGATGTCCTGAAGGGGATCACCATCCAGGCCCGGCAGGGCGATGTCATTTCGATCCTCGGCGCCAGCGGCTCCGGTAAAAGTACGCTGCTGCGCTGCATTAATCTGCTGGAAACGCCCGATGCCGGGGTGGTCAGCGTCGGTGGCGAGACGATTGAAATGAAGCACCACGCCCGCGGGCATCGGCTGGCGGCGAATCCCCGGCAGATAGAGCGCCTGCGTTCGCGGCTGGGGATGGTCTTTCAAAGTTTTAACCTGTGGTCGCATATGACGGTCCTGCAGAATGTCATTGAGGGGCCGCATTATGTGCTCAAACGGGATAAACGGACCTGCATTGAACAGGCTGAGCAACTGCTGGAGCGGGTGGGGATGTTGAACCGAAAGGATTTCTATCCGGCACAGCTCTCCGGCGGCCAACAGCAGCGCGTGGCAATAGCCCGCGCGCTGGCGATGGAGCCAGACGTCATGCTCTTTGATGAACCCACCTCAGCGCTGGATCCCGAACTGGTCGGCGAGGTGTTAAAGGTCATGCGCAGCCTGGCGGAAGAGGGGCGGACGATGCTGGTGGTCACCCACGAACTGGGATTCGCCCGCCATGTCTCCAACCGGGTGGTATTTATGCACCAGGGGACGATTGACTGCGACGGTGCGCCTGAGGCGCTATTTGGCACTCAGGGTTCCGCGCGCTTTAAGCAATTTATCTCCAGCCATCAACAGCCAGGACAGGTCGTATGAATATGATCCAGTGGGGCGATGCACCGATACGCTGGCAGGAGGTGGCTTGTGTCGCCCGGGGCGAGGCGATCTTGAGCCTCAGCGAAAGCGCCTGGGCGCGTATCGAGCAGGGGCGGGCGATTGTCCAGCATATCGTTAGCACCGGTCAGGTGGCCTATGGGATCAACACCGGGCTGGGGGCGCTGTGCAACATTACGCTGCCGGAAGCGCAGTTACACCAGCTGTCGCGCAATACGCTGCTCAGTCATGCCTGCGGGGTGGGGCCGCTGCTGGAGGTCGCCCCAACCCGGGCCATTATGTGCGCCGCGGTGGCCAATTTCAGCCACGGTAAATCCGGTATTTCCGCCGGGATAGTGCAGCAACTGCTGATGTTTTTGCAGCATGGCGTCACCCCCCAGGTGCCCTCTCAGGGGTCGGTTGGCTATTTAACGCATATGGCGCACATTGGCCTGGCCCTGATGGGAGTCGGCGATGTGCTATGGCAAGGGCGAACGTGGTCTGCGGCAGAGGTCCTGTCGCAGCTGAATCTGCAGCCCATCGCGCCGGGAGCGAAAGAGGGGCTCAGTCTGGTCAACGGTACGCCGTGCATGACCGGCCTGGCTTGCCTGGCCTTAGACGACGCCGAGCGCTTAATGAACTGGGCCGATGTGACCGGGGCGATGAGCTTTGAAGCGCTGCGCGGCCAGCTTGTGGCGTTTGATGCCGAGATCCTGGCGCTGAAAGCCAGTCCCGGGATCCAGACCAGCGGCCAGCGGCTGCGTGAGCTGCTGGCGGGCAGCCGTCTGCTGGCCGAAAGCGAAGGTCTTCGCACCCAGGATGCGCTGAGTCTCCGCTCGATGCCTCAGGTGCATGGCGCCTGCCGCGATCAGTTTAGCCATGCGCAGACGCAGATAAATATCGAACTTAACGCCTGTACCGATAATCCCCTAATCCTGGGCACCCTTGAGCAGTGGCGGGTGGTGTCCCAGGCGCATCCCCATGGTGAATCGGTGGCAATGGCCTGCGATTTGCTGGCTATTGCCATGGCTGAGCTGGGCGCTATCGCCGAACGACGTCTTGACCGGCTGGTGAATCCTCTGGTGAGCGGCTTGCCAGCGTTTCTGGTCGCCCGACCCGGGGTGAATTCAGGCATGATGATTGCCCAGTACGTCGCCGCGTCGCTGTGCGCGGAAAATAAGCAGCTGGCGCAGCCGGCGGTGCTGGATAATTTTGTTACCTCCGCTTTGCAGGAGGATCATTTAAGCCTGGGTACCAGTGCTGCGCTGAAACTACAGCGCCTGCTCGGCAACCTCTATCAGATCCTGGGTATCGAATATTTACTCGCGGCCCAGGGGCTCGATTTTCACGAGCCGCAGACGCTGGCGGCGGGTACACGTCGGGCGCGCGATCTGCTGCGCCAAAGCGTGCCTGGCTGGGAGGAGGATCGCTGGCTGGCGCCAGACATCGCCAGCGCAGTGGCTATCCTCAAGCGGAACGCTGGCCACGCGCCGGCATGACGTCACCAGCGAGGTAAGTGAGACGGGGCTATTTCCCGTCTTTGCGCCAGGCGTCGGCGGTGAGAGCTTCACCGAAGTGGCCGGCGATCAGGCGTCGGGTCAGGTCGTGCAGCGGTGAGGCCAGCACATCGGCAGTGCTGCCGCGCTCGACCACTTCGCCGTTATGCATCACCAGCACTTGATCGCTGATGTGCTTCATCATTCCCAGGTGCTGAGTGACATAGATATAGGAGATGCCCTGTTTCTCCTGCAGCTCCAGCATCAGATTGATGAGCTGGGAGCGCATCGACATATCCAGCGAGGCCAACGCCTCATCGCAGACGATGACCTTCGGGCGCAGGATCAGCGCCCTGGCGAGGCCGAGACGCTGCTTCTGACCGGGCGCCAACATATGGGGGTAATAGCTGACGTGGTCCGGCAGCAGACCAACCATGCGCAGCGTGTCGATAATCTGCTTTTGCCGCGCCTCGGCGTCGAGGTCGGTATTCAGCCGCAGCGGAAAATCGAGGATCTGCGAGATGCGCTGGCGCGGGTTCAGTGAGGTCGACGGATCCTGAAAGATCATACGAATCTTCTGGCTGCGGTAGGAGTAGTCCCCGAAAGTCAGCGGATGGTCGTCGATCAACAGCTCGCCGCTGGTGGGTTCCACCATGCCCGCCAGCATCTTGGCGAGGGTGGATTTCCCGGAGCCGTTCTCGCCGATAATCGCCAGCGTCTGCCTTTCACGCAGGGTAAAACTCAGCGGCTTGACGGCCTCCACCGTCTGGCGGTGAAACCAGCCGGTGCGGTAGCGAAAGGTCTTACTGAGTTGGCGAACTTCCAGCAATGTTTCGACCATTTCACTCTTTCTCCATGTTCAGCGGGAAATGACAGGCGTACAGATGGTTGCGCGCCCCGGTAAGACGCGGCGTTTCGATACACTCGCGCTGGGCGTAAGGGCAGCGCGGCCCCAGACGGCAGCCGATGGGCAGCTGCTCCAGCAGAGGGATCGCCCCTGGCAGGGTGTTGAGGCGGCTTTTATGCGGCATGGCGCTGCCAAAATCCGGGATCGCGCGGATTAACGCCTGGGTATAGGGGTGATGCGGCAGGGTGACCAGCTCTTCGCTGGGCCCGCTCTCCACCGTCTGCCCGCAGTACATGACGTTGATTTTATCCGCCCATTTGCTGAGCATCTGCAGATCGTGGCTGATCAGCAAAATGGTGGTGTTATTGTTCTGATTGAGCCGCGTCAGCAGGCGGATAATCTGCGCCTGAGTCGTTGGCTCCATGGCGTTGGTCGGTTCATCGGCGATCAGTAGGCGCGGCTGGTTGGCCAGGGCGATGGCAATCATCACCTTCTGGCACTCGCCCTCGGTCAACTGATAGGGGAAACTGCGCATGGCATCTTTGTGATCTTTAATGCCGACGCGGTGCAACAGCTCGATGGCCCGGCGCTTACGCCAGCCCAGCCGTTGCCACCAGCGCCCCTTGTAGGTCCAGCCGGGGATACTCTGAATCAGCTGCTGGCCGATGCGCTCAGAGGGATCAAGACAGGACTGCGGCTCCTGAAAAATCATCGACACGTTATGGCCGATCAGTTTCCGCCGCTCGCGGTTCGACAGTCGCAGCAGGTCGATGTCATCGAAGCGCATGCGGTCGGCGGTGACTCGCCAGTTGTCTTTGGTCACCCCGCAGATAGCTTTGGCAATAAGGCTTTTCCCGGAGCCGGATTCGCCCACCAGGCCGCGGATCTCGCCTTCAGTCAGGGTCAGACTGACGCGATCGACGGCTTTCACCCAACCTTCGTTGGTTCTAAATTCGATAGTTAAGTGACGAATATCGAGTAACGGCATTATTGTACCCCGGCAATGATCGCCCGGCGAATACCGTCGCCCAGCAGGTTGACCAGCAGTACGCTGAGCATAATCGCGGCCCCGGGCAGCATCACAGTCCACGGTGCGACATAGATAAGCTCCAGCGCATCGCCCAGCATGGCTCCCCATTCCGGCGAAGGCAGCTGGGCGCCGAGATCAAGAAAGCCCAGCGCGGCAATATCCAGAATAGCCATCGACAGGGCGCGGGTGATCTCGGTCACCAGGCCAGAGGCAATATTGGGCAGAATGGCGAACAGCAGAATGTTCAGCGTCGAGGCTCCGTCGAGGCGGGCGGCGATGATGTACTCTTTCTCCAGCTCATCGTGGACCAGGCTGTAGACGGAACGTACCATGCGCGGGAGCAGCGCCAGCCAGACGGCGAACATCGCATGGCTGAGGTGCGGCCCGGCAAAGGCGACGACGATAATCGCCAGCAGCAGCGAGGGAATAGAGAGCAGGGTATCGAGAATATGGTTCATCACTGCCGAGCGCAGGCCGTGAGTCGACCCGGCAATCACGCCCAGCACCAGGCCAAACAGCGTCGCGCCGAGGGTGACGACAAAAGCGCCACCGACGGTTGGCGCCGCGCCGCTCAGCAGCCGGCTCAGCACATCGCGGCCCAGGTCATCGGTCCCCAGGAAGAAGGAGACTTCGCCATAGCGCGACCACGACGGCGGCAGCAACTGATAGCCAAGGAACTGCTGATCTATGCCATAGGGGGCGAACCAGCCGCCGAAGACGCAGAGCAGGAGCAGGCCCGCGCAGCCGTACAGGCCGATCATCGCCGTGGTGTCACCATAGAATTTACGCCATACGGTGCGCAGCGCGCCGGGCGGACGCTTTTCCAGATAAACGCTATCGTAGGGCATACCATTCCTTATGTTTCAGCGGGTTAGCCATGGCACCGAGGATATCGGAAATCACGTTGACGATAATGACCAGTGCGCCAATCACCATGACGCCGGCGGAAATCGCCGCATAGTCCTGCTGGCGGATCGCGTTGATCAGCCAGCGTCCCAGTCCGGGCCAGCTGAACACCATCTCGGTGATCATCGCCAGGGTGAGCATGGTGGAAAACTGCAGGCCGAGGCGCGGGATCACCGGCGGCAGGGCGTTGTGCAGTACATGGCGCAGTAAAATTTTGCGTCGCGACACGCCGCGGGTGGCAGCCGCTTTGACATAGTTGGTGTCATACACCTCGCTGGTGCTGATGCGCATCAGGCGGATCACCTCGGTGGTGGGCGCCACCGCCAGGGTCAGCACCGGCAGCATCATATGCCGTGCGGCGCTGACGATCATCTCATGGCGCCATGGCGAGTCCGAGATCCATGCGTCAATCAGCGCAAAACCGGTGACGGTTTTCACCTCATACAGCAGATCGAAGCGGCCAGAGACCGGAAACCAGCCAAGAGTCAGCGAGAAGAAGAGGGTCAGGAGCAGCGCCAGCCAGAACACCGGGATCGAGAAACCAACCAGCGCGACGGCGCTGATCAGGGTATCAGGCCATTTGTTGCGCATTACGCCGGCGATCATGCCCACCGGAATGCCAATCAGCAGGGCAAAGCCGAAGGCGAGGATGCACAGCTCCATGGTCGCCGGGAACACCTCGCGCAGCTGCTCAGAAATCAACTGGCCGTTAATGCTGGAGACGCCAAAATCCCAGTGCAGCACCCCTTGAAACCAGAACAGCCACGCATTCCACAGGGAGGCGCCCTGTAGCGGCGCATGAGGGGTAAAATAACTCAGGCTGAAGCCGATAAAGGTCAGAAAAAAGAGGGTGACCAGCAGCAACAGCAGACGACGCAGGGTAAAAATAATCATGGTTTTTTCACCTCTTCGGTTTTCTCCCGCGATACGCCAGCGAACGAAGCGTTACCGAAGGGGCTCAGCACGAGGCCTTTCATATCATAGCGATAGGCCTGCAAACGCAGCGAGGAGGCCAGCGGCAGGACCGGCAGTTCGCGGGCGAGGATCCGCTGTGCCTCTTTGTAAGCGTCCATCCGCGAGGAGAGCTGTTGCGAAAGCAGCGCTTTTTGCAGCACGTCATCAAATTCCCGGTTACACCAGTGGGCAAAGTTGGTTTGTGAGGCGATCGCCGCGCAGCTCAGCAGCGGCCGGAAAAAACTGTCCGGATCGTTACTGTCCGTCGCCCAGCCGGAGAGCGTCAGGTCATGGTTCATGTCCATCAGCCGCGCCTCCTGGAAGCGCCCCTCCACCGGCATGATGATCACCTTGACGCCAATCTGCGCCATATCCGCCTGGATCAGCTCCGCCGTTTTCAGCGGGCTGGGGTTCCATGCCTGAGAGCTGGTGGGCACCCACAGCTTGAGGGTCAGATTTTCCAGCCCCAGGGCCTTCAGGCGGGCGCGGGCTTCCTGGGGATTGTACTCAGTAATTTTAGCGTCGTTATCGTAGGCCCACGAGGCGCGCGGTAGCATGGATGCCGCCGTCTCTGCGGTGCCGTAGTAGATGGACTGCATCAGGCGCTGGTTGTTAATAGCCAGCGCTAGCGCATGCCGCACCTCAGGGTTGTCCAGCGGCGGCTTGGCGGTGTTGAAGGCCAGCCAGGCAATGTTCATTCCCGGGCGCAGCGTCAGGCGCAGGCGCGGATCGTCGCGCAGGATCGTCAGCTGGCTGGCGGCGGGCCAGGCCAGCACGTCGCATTCCCCGGTGAGCAGTTTCGACAGTCGGCCGGTACCACCGGAGCCGAGGTCCACCACCACCTGCGGCATCAACGGTTTGCCGCGCCAGTAGTCGGGGTGACGCTGCAGACGGATATATTGCCCGGAGCGGTACTCGGACAACTGGAACGGACCGGTACCGACCGGCTGGCGATCCAGCTGCTCCTGGCGGTCGTCTTGCGTTAAGCGGGCGGCATATTCGGCAGAGGTAATTGACGCATAGTGAGTGGCCAGATGCCAGAGGAACGAGGCGTCCGGCCGCTTGAGGCGAAACTCCACGGTCTGATTATCCAGCTTACGCACACTCTCCACGCTGTCAGCAAACTGCAGACTGTCGAAGTAAGGGAAGCTGCTGCCGTTGACGTTGTGCCACGGATGGTCGCGGTTAAAAATACGGCCAAAGGTAAAAATCACATCATCCGCGTTGAAGTCCCGCGTTGGGGTAAACCATGCCGTGCGTTGAAACGGGACATGGCGGCGCAGGTGGAAGCGGTAGGTGGCGCCGTTATCAAGGACTTCCCAGCTCTCCGCCAGCTCGGGGACCAGCCGGTAGGTATAGGGATCGACGTCAAGCAGACGATCGTAGATCTGAGCGGCCAGCGTATCGACAATCAGGCCGCTGCTGACTTTCTGCGGATTAAAGGTATTCACCTGGCCGCTGACGCAATAGACGAAACCGCTGTCGCGGATATCGGCGCGGTCAGGGAGCACAGGGGCGGCAAAGGCCTGCCCACACAGCAGGGAAACGGCTGCCAGGAGAGATGACAATTTCAGGCGCATATTTTCTGTTTGATTATAGAGTTGAACTCTATCTTATTAAGATTTATAGACATTCACCACCGCCTTCAACAAGCCTGAGGGATAATGCGGTTACCGGGAGCGTATAGTATTCAGTCAATTGATTAAAATAGTAGCGGAACCGAGTCTGTATATTGAAACATGGTAACTTTTTATCGCCGATATCGCCAGTCAGGTCTGTTTGGCCGCGGTTTGCCAGACGATGAAACAGACGCTGACGCCGGGGAGATATATTCAGTATAGCGGGGAGAAAGCAGAGGGACTGACGGGCAGAGGGCGAGCCCGTCAGAAAATTAAACAGAGGGTTTCGCTCGTTTATCGTGACAACGTCACTTTTTGGTAATCCATATTCCGCAGGTCCTCCAGCAGCCCGGGGCCAACCGGCTGCCACTGCAATCGCTCACGGGTCCATGCTGAGCTGGCGCGCAGGTCAAGGGCGGTAAACGGCGCAAACCAGCCGAACCAGGCGTCGACCTGCGACTCATCCAGGTGGGTCAGCGGCAGGTTTAATCCCTGAGCAATTACCGCAGCAATATCGCGTAACGCGATCCCCTCTTCGTCCACCGCATGGTAGCGCTCGCCGGCCGCGCCCTGCAGCAGGGCGCTAACGTACAGTCGCGCGACGTCATTGACATGGGCGGCGGACCAGCGGTTGCTTCCCTCGCCGCGCAGGGCCACCGCCCCGTTGGCGACCGCGCGTTCGATATAGCTGGTCAGTAGCCCCTGGCGCACGGTGTCATGTACCTGCGGCAGGCGAACCACCCGAACATCCACTCCCGCCTCCAGCAGTTGCTGACCGGCGAGCTCAGAGGCGGTGCGCGGGCTGGGGTGCCCTGAGTTGAAGAACGACTCCCGGGCCGGGACGCCGCTCCCGTCGTCGCCCATCAATGTGCCGGAGGTGATGACCAGCGGCCGCGCGCTGCCTTGCAACGCCCGACCCATGGTCAGGATCGCCTGGCGGTCTTTCTCGCAGTTGGCGGCAAAGCGGCTGAAGTCGTGGTCGAAGGCGGTATGGATCACCGCGTCAGCGCCCTCGACGCCAGCCAGTAGCGAGTCCGGGGCGTCCAGCGTGCCGCGGTGCACCTCGACGCCTGCCGCTTTCAGGGTCTGCGCTGCGGTGTCGCTGCGCGCGAGGCCGATAACCTGATGGCCCGACGCCTGCAGGGCCGGAAGAATACGTGAGCCGATAAATCCGCTCGCGCCGGTAAGAAATATACGCATCATGGATCTCCTGAACGGGTTTCAGGCGTATCCTACCTGCGATGTCATACTATAAAAGTAGAGACATTATCGGGGTATAAATTCTAACAGGCAGAACCCACAGGCAGATGATGAACACTTCTGACAACCATGCTTTAGGCGATTTTCTCCGCGCCCGGCGCCAGCGCCTCGATCCGGCGACGTTTGGCTTCCCGGCGGGACGCCGGCGCACGCCGGGGCTGCGCCGCGAAGAGGTCGCGCAGCTCGCCAGTATCAGCCCGACCTGGTATACCTGGCTTGAACAGGGGCGCGGCGGGGCGCCCTCCCGCGAGGTGCTGGAGCGGATCGCCTGCGGTCTGCGGCTGACCACTCCGGAGCGCGAGCATCTGTTTATTCTCGCCTTTGGCCATCCGCCGCAGACGCGTCTGACGGTGACAGATGATATGACGCCGCGGCTGCAACGGGTGCTTGACGCTTTTACCATTCCGGCGATTATCCGCACCGCCAGCTGGGACGTCATCGCCTGGAACGCGGCGGCGGCCAGGGTGCTGACCGACTACAGCCAGCTACCGCTGGCGGAGCGCAACGTACTGCGTCGCCTGTTTACCCGACCTGAAGCCCGCTGCACGCTGGAGGACTGGCAGACGGTGGGGCAGCTTATCGTCAACGCTTTTCGCGCCGACGTCACCCGGATGGGGGCGACGACGGAAACTGACCAGTTGATCGCTGAACTCACGCAGCAGAGCGTTGAGTTCGCCCGTTTCTGGCAAAGCCATGACGTCGCCGGCCACGGAGAAGGCTATAAGCGCATTCACCATCCGCAGATGGGCCCGCTCGATCTGGAGTTCACCTCTTTTGCCGTGGAAGGCCGCCCCGATCTGTCGCTGCTGGTTTTCAACCCGGCGACGACGGAGAGCCAGCGCAAAATTCACGGATTGCTTGCGGGGGCGGGATCCTCGCCGGGAGCGCGCTGAGGCGTAAATTCGTACAGCGCCAAAGCGTTGCTTTCCAGCGAGTCGACCCGCAGCCAGTGTCCGTCAAGCCGGGCATCTTCCACACTGAGCGCCGGACGAGCCCGATGCATCAACCACTGGTAATCCTCAGCGTCGGGGCCGCTGCGGCTGCGAAAGGCGTCGACCAGCGGGAATAACGCGCCATGATGCTGATCGAACAGGTGCTGTTTGACGCGCCAGCCGCCCTCCAGGCCCTGCAGCCGCACGCTGTAGGGCTGGCTGAAACGCTGGATAAAGGCCGCTTCGCTGGAGAGCCAGGGATTGTAGACCACCGTATTGCGCAGCAGCAGCTGGTAGTGCCCCTGGTGGTGAAGCAACAGCAGGTTTTTATCCTGAAACAGGATCTCGCCGCGCAGCCGCCGCCAGAGCCACAGTACCCAGTAAACCGGGCGAGGCAGCCCGTGCAGATAGTGCAGCGCCAGGCTGGAGGTATCGAGCTTCCCGTTAGCGCGGGCTTCGCCCTGGAGGCCTGAATTTAACCAGAAGCCCGCCAGCCAGACCTGGTCCGCCACCCCCAGCAGATTATCCATCAACAGCGCGCCGCGAAAAAAGCGGCCGTTGGTATCCCGCGTATCGCCGGTCAGGGTATTCCAGGAGAGCAGCCACAGCGGCAGGTTAAGCTGTCGCTGGCGCAGGGCGCTGTGGATCTGCCGCAGCTTGTGCAGCGGATAATGTTCGCTGGAGGCCAGGCGGCTGCTGTCTGCCTGCGCCAGATCCAGTTGTTCGTTGGCATCTGCCTGGCAGGCGAGAAAATCCGCCTCCGCCAGCAGCGGTGAGTGAAACAACGGATCGTTACCGGGATCGCTGGGAGCAAAGCGGTGCCAGATCCCCAGCTGCGGCTGCGGCAGCAGGCGGTGAAGAACCTCGCGCTGCTGGCGCCAGGCCGCCTGGCGGGTCGCTTCGCTGGCCTGCGGCGACCAGTGCCAGACAAAGCGCCAGCTGTTGAGCGTGGCCGGCGGAAAATGGTTGGCGGCGAGCAGCAGAAACCGCTGCAGCAGGTCGCTGCGGGTGGTGACGCCGGTGTGGAGGATCACGTTCCAGCCCATCGCCGCCAGCCAGCTAAAAATCTGCTGCAGGTTATACCAGCAGGCGTAGCCGGCCATCTGCGGATCGTCCCAGCCGGTGCCGAACAGCCGGCTGCTGAGAAAGGGATCGTTGATATCGATGGCATACACCGGCAGGGCGCGGTGCAGCTGCTCCAGTTCCCGGCGCACATCCTCCCGTAGCAGGTCGTCCAGCTCGCGCACGGTCACCACCATCCGGGTATGGCGCAGCACAGCGGCGCGCGCCGGGCGATCGTGCAGGTTGATCTCCCGGGTCTGCGGCGGATTGATCGGCAGCGGGGGACTTTCCCGGTCGCGTGGTTCCGGTTCATTGAGGCGAGCATAGAGCCGGTCGACAGCGACCAGCTGCCAGCGGTCGGCCTGCGGCGGACGCGGTCGGGCAAGCTCCCGGGGATGCTGTTCACGATACTGGCGCGGCGTCACGCCGTGCTGGCGCTTAAACAGATCGCTCATCATACGGGTACTGGCGAACCCCTGTTCGCGGGCGATTTGCTGGGCGGGTTTGCGGGTGGTCAACAACTGATCGGCGGCGTGGCGCAGGCGCAGCGCGGTGAGGTACTGAACAAAACTCACCCCGACTTCTTTGTGAAATAAGCGTGACAGCCAGGCCTCGGAGACAAATTCCGCTGCCGCCACCTCCTGCAACGAGAGGCGGCGCTGATAGTTGGCGTCGATCCGCGCCACCACGCTGGCTATTCGCCGGCTCCAGTTCTCCGCTCCGCGGCGCGGCGTGGAGGCGATGGGCTGGCTGAAGCGCGTGGCCAGCAGGAGCACTATCTCACTCAGCCAGCGGTTGGCCTCCAGTCGGTAATGGCCGGGATGCTTGACCAGGCCGCTCACCAGCAGCTGGCGCATCAGGCGGCGCAGGCCGTCCTCCGCATCCCGGGTGCGCGGCGTTATCTGATAGTCGACAGCAAAAAAAGCGCTGTCAAGGCGGGTCAGCCAGCTGGCGGAAAGGGTCAGGATCATCACCGCGTTGGTACCGGCGCTGCGCAGACTCCAGCGACGGTTGCGGTTAACGATCGCCAGCTCGTCGGCGGCGAGCGGCTGCGGCACACCTTCCGCCTCCGTCAGATTTACGCTCCCCTCCAGCACCCATAGCAGCGTCAGCAGATCGCCTTCTGTCTGGTTCAACTGACGTACATCGCGCACGGTGACGCTAGAGTCGCCTGAATGCTGCTCCACGTGACACTCCTCCGCAGACAAAAAACAACCCGTCATTTTTTGTCATAACTGATATGTATGAAAAACAGTCATTGATTTCTCGTCAATATAAAACAAAAAAGCGCACCTGAAAGCTGTTTCACCCGCATAAACTCGAAAGTGTCGTGCAAACACAACACAGGAATAATAAAAATGACACATCCGTTGCTTGAAGCCTTGCAGGTCAACGAGGCGCAATTTATTGCCCTGCGTCGCCAGTTCCACCAGCAGCCGGAGATCGGCTTTGAAGAACATCAAACCAGCAATGAGGTCGCTCGACTGCTTGGCGAGTGGGGATACGAGGTTCACCGCGGCCTGGCGGGCACCGGAGTGGTGGGCACGCTGCGCGTCGGCCACGGAAAAAAACGCCTCGGCCTGCGGGCGGATATGGATGCCCTGCCGATGCAGGAGCGGAGCGGGAAGCCGTGGGCAAGCCAGGTTGACGGGCGTTTCCACGGCTGCGGCCATGACGGGCACACCACCACGCTGCTCTACGCGGCTGAATATCTGGCGCGCACCCGCCAGTTTACCGGGACGCTGCAGCTGATTTTCCAGCCCGCGGAAGAGCTGTTGTACGGCGGGCGAGTGATGGTCGAGGACGGTCTGTTTGACCAGTTCCCCTGCGATGCCATCTTCGGCTTGCACAATATGCCGGGTCAGCCGCTGGGCAAGATCGGCCTGCGCGACGGGGCGATGATGGCCTCCTCCGATACGCTGCATATTGAGGTGAAAGGCGTTGGCGGCCACGGCGCGGTACCGGAGCATACCGTGGATGCCACGCTGGTCGCCTGCCATATCACCCTCGCGCTGCAGTCGATCGTCTCGCGGAATATCACCCCGTTCGAACCGGCGGTGGTCACCGTCGGCAGCATCCAGGCCGGACACGCGCCCAATATCATTAACGATCACGTGCTGATGAAGCTCACGGTGCGCACCCTCAATGAGCAGGTGCGCGAGACCGTGCTGCAGCGGATCCATGATATCGCCGTGGCTCAGGCGGAGAGCTTCAACGCCACGGCCACGCTGACGCACGTCAACGGCAGCCCGGTATTGCGTAACGATCCGGCGGCCAACGCGATGGTGCGGGAGGTGGCGACATCGCTGTTTGGCGCAGAGCAGGTGGGCGAGGTGAAGCCGTTTATGGGCAGTGAAGATTTTGCCTTCATGCTGGAACAGCACCCGCATGGCAGCTATTTCACCATCGGCGCTGGCGATGAGCCGGATCGCTGCATGGTCCATAACCCGGGCTATGACTTCAACGACGCGCTGCTGCTGACCGGGGCGGCGCTGTGGTGCGGTCTGGCGGAACACTATTTGCGTTAATCACCGGAAACAGGAGGGCCATGCGATGAGCACTGTCACCGTGAGCGACACCCCCTTTGTCGGCAGCGATCGCCTGCTGGTGGGGATTGTGCTAAGCGTTTTAACCTTCTGGCTGTTTGCCCAGTCGGTGATTAACGTGGTGCCGGCGATGAAAAGCAGTCTTGATATCTCCCTTGAAACCTTAACCCTGGCCGTCAGTCTCAGCGCGCTGTTCAGCGGCTGTTTCGTGGTCGCCAGCGGCGGCCTGGCGGACAAGTTTGGCCGGATGCGGATGACCACCCTCGGACTGGGGCTGAGCATCGTCGGCAGCGCCATGCTGGTGGTCGCTCAGGGACCGGGGTTGTTCCTGGCCGGCCGGGTGCTACAGGGGCTGTCGGCGGCGTGCATTATGCCGGCGACGCTGGCGCTGATTAAGACCTGGTATGAGGGGCGTGCGCGGCAGCGGGCGGTCAGCTTCTGGGTCATCGGCTCGTGGGGCGGCAGCGGTCTCTGTTCCTTCGTTGGCGGAGCCATTGCCACCGGGCTCGGCTGGCGCTGGATCTTCGTCTTCTCCATTGCCGTCGCTCTGCTGGCGCTGTTTTTGCTGCGCGGCACGCCGGAGAGCCGCAGCGCCAGCGCCAGCCAGCATAAGCTGGACGTCGGCGGTCTGCTGAGCCTGATTGCCGCGCTGGTGCTGGTGAATTTGTTTATCAGCAAGGGTCATGGCTGGGGATGGAGCAGTCCGCTGTCGTTGACCATGCTGGTCGGGGCGCTGGCGGCGGGGGCGGTATTTATCCGCAACGGCATGCGCAAAGGCGAGGCGGCGCTGATTGATTTTGCGCTGTTTCGTAACCGGGCCTACGGCGCGGCAGTGCTGTCGAACTTTCTGCTCAATGGGGCGATTGGCACCATGATGATCGCCAGCATCTGGCTGCAGCAGGGGCACCACCTGACGCCGCTGGAGAGCGGGATGATGACCCTCGGCTATCTGGTGACCGTCCTGGCGATGATCCGGGTGGGCGAGAAGCTGCTGCAGCGCTATGGCGCCCGGCTGCCGATGATGGCCGGGCCGGTGCTGACCGCCATTGCCATCGGCCTGATATCCTGCACTTTTCTCGATAAGGCGCTGTATATCGGGGTGGTGTTCGCCAGCAACGTGCTGTTTGGCCTCGGGCTGGGCTGCTACGCCACACCGTCAACGGATACGGCGGTGGCCAACGCGCCGGAGAACAAAATTGGCGTCGCCTCGGGGATCTACAAGATGGGCAGCTCGCTGGGCGGGGCGATGGGTATTGCCGTGACCGCGTCACTTTTCGCGCTGTTTTTGCCGCTGGGCATGGCCCATGCCGCCCAGTATGCCCTGTGGTTCAACGCCGTCTTATGCCTGGGGGCGATGGCGGTGAGCGCGCTGCTGCTGCCGCGCGCCTCTCACAGCTGATGTTTTTTTAGTAGCGCGCGGAGCTGGTGATAGGTTAACCCCAGCAGCTCCGCCGCCTGCTTCTGATGATACTTCGCCTGCTGCAGACTCCGCTGCAGCAGGCGTTTTTCCTGCTGGAGCTGAAAATCGCGCAGATCCAGCGGCAGAGCGGGCAGCTCGTCCCCGGACGCGGCCTCCGGCACGGAGGCCGCGGTCTGACGGAAAGGGTTAAGGATAATGGCGTCCAGCTCGTGCTCGCTGTCGCCGTGGCGATAGACCGAGCGCTCAACGACGTTCTTCAGTTCACGAATATTCCCCGGCCAGCGGTAGCCGAGCAGCGTTGCGGTGGCACGTTCGCTGAAGCCGGGAAACAGCGGCAAACCGAGCTCGCGGCACATCTGAATGGCAAACTGGTTGGCGAGCAGCATGATGTCGCTCTGCCGTTCGCGTAGCGGCGGAAGCTGCACCACGTCGAAGGCCAGACGGTCGAGCAGGTCGGCGCGAAAATGGCCTTCCTCCACCATCCGCGGCAGGTCAGCGTTGGTGGCGCACACCAGCCGGACGTTGACCTGCAGCGGCTGGCTGCCGCCCACGCGCTCCAGCTCGCCATATTCAATCACTCTTAACAGCTTCTCCTGCACCAGCATCGGCGCCGTCGCCAGCTCATCAAGAAATAACGTCCCGCCGTCGGCGCGCTCGAAGCGCCCGGGATGGCGCTTGCTGGCCCCGGTGAAGGCCCCGGCTTCGTGGCCGAATAGTTCCGAATCGAGCAAATTGTCGTTCAGCGCCGCGCAGTTCAGCGAGATAAACGGCCCCTGCCAGCGGCTGGAGAGGTAGTGGAGACGGTTAGCGATAAGCTCTTTCCCGGTGCCGCGCTCGCCGATGACCAGCACCGGCTTATCCAGCGGAGCCAGCCGGGAAACCTGTTCCAGCACCTCGAGAAAGCTGTTGGCCTCGCCCAGCAGATTATCCTTGTACTGCGCCATGATGAATTTCGCCATTAAGTAGTGTGATTAACCAGGTGACTGTAGCAATGCCCTGCACAATTCGCAACCACTCTGTTTAAAATCAATAAGATAAAAAGTTGGCACGTCATTTGTATTAGCTAAGCCACAGGTGAATGCCTGAAACCAGAACTATGAGGATTGAAATTATGGGTATTTTTTCTCGTTTTGCCGACATCGTGAACGCCAACATCAACTCCCTGCTGGAGAAAGCGGAGGACCCGCAAAAGCTGGTGCGTCTGATGATCCAGGAGATGGAAGACACGCTGGTGGAAGTGCGTTCCACGTCGGCCCGCGCGCTGGCGGAAAAGAAACAGCTGACCCGTCGTATTGAGCAGGCGGTCGCCCAGCAGGCGGAATGGCAGGAAAAAGCCGAGCTGGCGCTGCGTAAAGAGAAAGAGGATCTGGCCCGGGCGGCGCTGATCGAAAAGCAGAAGCTGACCGACCTTATCGCTCAACTTGATCATGAAGTGCAGCTGGTGGATGAAACGCTGGCGCGCATGAAAAAAGAGATTGGCGAGCTGGAGAACAAACTCAGCGAAACCCGCGCTCGTCAGCAGGCGCTGGCGCTGCGCCATCAGGCGGCGAGTTCGTCCCGCGATGTGCGTCGCCAGCTGGACAGCGGTAAACTGGATGAGGCGATGGCCCGCTTTGAATCCTTTGAGCGTCGCATCGATCAGATGGAAGCGGAAGCGGAGAGCCACCGCTTTGGCAAGCAGCAGACGCTGGATCAGCAGTTTGCCGAACTGAAAGCGGACGATGAAATCAGCGAGCAGCTGGCGGCGTTGAAAGCCAAAATGAATCAGTCCAACCAGTAAGTATGATTGCGCGGCGCGGCGTTGCGCCGCGGCTCACCCCCTGTAAGGAGTACACATGAGCATGCTTTTTCTCGCCATTCCGCTGACGCTGTTTGTGCTGTTTGTTCTGCCGGTCTGGCTGTGGCTGCACTACAACAATCGCGGCGCCAACGGCAGTCTGACGCAAAATGAGCAGCAACGGCTGCTGCAGTTGACCGATGACGCGAAGCGGATGCGCGAACGTATTCAGGCGCTGGAAGCGATCCTGGATGCTGAACATCCGAACTGGAGAGACAAATAATGGCCGGACTGGATCTGAATAAAAAACTGTGGCGTATCCCGCAGCGCGGGATGGTGAAGGGCGTTTGCGCGGGCATTGCTCAGCATCTTGATGTCCCGGTGAAGCTGGTGCGTCTGATTACCGTGCTGGCGATGATATTCGGCCTCTTTTTCTTTGTCCTGGTGGCCTACATCATTTTGACTTTTGCTCTGGATCCGATGCCGGACAGTGAACTGTACGGTCACAAGGCGCCGAGCAATGGCGATCTGCTGGCCGCCGTGGATGCCGAACTGGCCTCCGGTGAACAGCGCCTGCGTGAAATGGAGCGGTATGTGACCTCCGACACCTTTACGCTGCGCAGCCGCTTTCGCCAGCTGTAAATCCTGTTTTTAACGAGTGAGGCAACGCATGAATAGCAAATGGCAACGCGCCGGGCAGCAGGTGAAGCCCGGTCTGAAAATCGTCGGTAAGCTGGCGCTGCTGACCGCGCTGCGTTACGGCCCGGCGGGCGTTGCCGGCTGGGCGGTCAAATCGGTCGCGCGTCGGCCGCTGAAAATGCTGCTGGCGGTGGCGCTGGAGCCGCTGCTCAGCCGGCTGGCCAACCGCGTCACGCGCGGGATGAAATAATGCCGCCGTGGGGAAGGCGCAAAAGGATTAACGTTGTCCTGCTTATCCCCGGCAGATAGCTTATGATGACGAGACATACCTTCAGGGCATAACGGACTGGCGATGAAGCGACTGAAAACTGAATTGAATGCGCTGGTCAACCGCGGGGTTGACCGGCATTTACGTCTGGCGGTGACCGGCCTGAGCCGGAGCGGTAAAACGGCGTTTATCACCGCGCTGGTCAATCAACTATTGAATATCCACACGGGCGCCCGCCTGCCCCTGCTGAGCGCCGCACGCGAAGAGCGGCTGCTCGGCGTCAAGCGCGTGCCGCAGCGGGACTTTGGCATTCCCCGATTCACCTACGACGAAGGGCTGGCCCAGCTGTACGGCCAGCCCCCCATGTGGCCAACCCCGACGCGCGGGGTGAGCGAGATCCGTCTCGCGCTGCGCTACCGTTCGAATGACTCCCTGCTGCGCCATTTTAAAGATACCTCCACGCTGTATCTGGAGATCGTCGACTATCCGGGCGAGTGGCTGCTCGACCTGCCGATGCTGGCACAGGATTATCTGAGCTGGTCACGACAGATGACCGGGCTCCTGCAGGGACAGCGTGCGGAGTGGTCGGCCCGCTGGCGGCAGCTGTGCGCCGGGCTGGATCCGCTGGCCCCTGCCGATGAGGCCCGTCTGGCAGATATCGCTGCCGCCTGGACGGACTATCTGCACGCCTGTAAGCGCGAAGGGCTGCACTTTATCCAGCCCGGGCGCTTTGTCCTGCCCGGTGAAATGGCGGGTGCGCCGGCGCTGCAGTTTTTCCCGTGGCCCGACGTCGACGCCATCGGCGAAGCCAAGCTGGCGCAGGCCGATAAACACAGCAACGCCGGCATGCTGCGCGAACGCTACAAATACTATTGCGAAAGGGTGGTGAAGGGGTTCTACAAAGAGCACTTCCTGCGCTTCGACCGGCAGATTGTGCTGGTGGACTGTCTGCAGCCGCTCAACAGCGGGCCGCAGGCTTTTAACGATATGCGTCTGGCATTGACCCAGCTGATGCAAAGTTTCCATTACGGGCAGCGCACCTTGTTCCGCCGGTTGTTTTCGCCGGTTATCGACAAGCTGCTGTTTGCCGCCACCAAAGCTGACCACGTCACGGTCGATCAGCACAGCAATATGGTGTCGCTCCTGCAGCAACTGATTCAGGACGCGTGGCAGAACGCCGCCTTTGAGGGGATCAGTATGGATTGCCTGGGGCTGGCGTCCATTCAGGCGACCCAGAGCGGGCTGATTGAGGTGAATGGCGAGAAAATTCCCGCCCTGCGCGGCGATCGGCTGAGCGACGGCCAGCCGTTGACCATCTATCCCGGCGAGGTGCCGGCGCGTCTGCCGGGCCAGGCCTTCTGGCAGCAGCAGGGATTTCAGTTTGAAAACTTTCGTCCGCAGGTCATGGATGTCGATCGGCCTTTGCCGCACATTCGCCTCGACGCGGCGCTGGAATTTTTGATTGGAGATAAACTGCGATGAGCGAACCGTTAAAACCGCGGATTGATTTTGATGGTCCGCTGCAAGCGGAAAAAATTCCGCCGCTGAAAAGCGCCCGCGCCTTCGACACCCTGGAGGCCGACAACTTCGCGCCAGCGCGGCTGGTGACCGGCGAAGAGGAAGAGGGGGCGGCGGAAGCGGTGGTGGAGTCGGTCCTGCGACCCAAACGCAGCCTGTGGCGGCGGATGGTCAGCGCCGGACTGGCGATCTTCGGCGTCAGCGTCGTGGCGCAAGGCGTGCAGTGGACGGCTAACGCCTGGCAGACCCAGGACTGGATTGCGCTGGGCGGCTGCGTCGCCGGGGCGCTGATCGTCGGGGCCGGCGTCGGATCGGTGGCCACCGAGTGGCGCCGTCTGTGGCGACTGCGCCAGCGCGCCCACGAACGCGATGAAGCGCGCGATATGCTGCACAGTCACGCGGTCGG
>NZ_PJDK01000051.1:0-38097 GCF_002837615.1 Klebsiella sp. X1-16S-Nf21 | reverse complement strand
CAGCCCAGGCCGGATTGTTCGGGTTATGGTTCAGGAAATCACGCCACAGCACTTCGGCAATGTCAGCCATACCCATCGGGGCCCCCGGGTGGCCGGATTTGGCTTTCTGTACAGCGTCCATGCTCAGCGCACGAATAGCGTTAGCAAGCTCTTTACGTGAGGACATTTTGACTCCAGTTCGGACTGTTGAAGGCCATGCCCTTAACGACTTGACGAGAGCGCGTTTTGGGCTACGCCGGAAAAAAGTGTGAACAATGTAACCCAAGCGACAAGTCATGTACATGGAGCATCCTTTTGCCCTTTAAGAAATCTCTGGAACAGGTTGTGCTACCCCGGAATCCGCTCGCCCGCATCCTGCGATACTCTTTATAATTTATGCAGAATACGGTTCCCTGCCGTCGCCGTATTGTCGGATAAACAACCATAAGATTGTGGAAGATAAAAAAATGAAAATTCGCTCAACCGTACTTGCTCTTGGGATCGCAGCAACCCTCACCGGATGTCAGAACATGGACTCCAATGGTCTGCTCAGCTCAGGCGCCGAAGCCTTCCAGGCGTACTCCCTCAGCGACGCGCAGGTGAAAACCTTAAGCGACCAGGCCTGTAAAGAGATGGACGCCAAAGCGAAAATCGCCCCGGCCAGCAGTGAATACAGCCAGCGTTTGAGCAAAATCGCGACCGCGCTGGGCGATAACATCAATGGCCAGCCAGTGAACTACAAGGTCTATGAGACCAAGGATGTGAACGCCTTCGCAATGGCGAACGGCTGCATCCGCGTTTACAGCGGGCTGATGGACCTGATGAACGATAATGAAGTTGAAGCGGTTATCGGCCACGAAATGGGTCACGTTGCGCTGGGCCACGTGAAGAAAGGCATGCAGGTCGCGCTGGGGACCAACGCCGTGCGTGCGGCGGCGGCCTCCGCCGGCGGCATCGTCGGCAGCCTGTCGCAGTCGCAGCTGGGCGATTTAGGCGAAAAACTGGTGAACTCGCAGTTCTCCCAGCGTCAGGAATCGGAAGCGGATGACTACTCTTATGACCTGTTGCGTAAGCGCGGCATCAATCCGTCGGGACTGGCCACCAGCTTCGAAAAACTGGCCAAGCTGGAAGCCGGTCGTCAGAGCTCTATGTTTGACGATCACCCGGCCTCCGAAGCTCGCGCCCAGCATATTCGCGATCGCATGAAAGCCGACGGGATTAAATAATCGACAGTGGGAGGCATTATCGCCTCCCTTTTTTATATCCCTGTAAAAATATTTAGCCGCATGAATTGATAACTTAAGCGCACAAACCGTTAATTATTGCTGCACCTCGTCACAGCCAATTATTTTAAGCGCTGTCACTCAGCAAGATATTATTTGGCAAATAAAAAACAGCGTGCACAATCCGCCTTTCAGAACCGCGTTCCTCGAGATAATAAATAGTCCACCCCTCTTCGCCAAACGCAGCCGGCGTGCGCCACACAGCTTGTTTCCTGGCGATACCATTGTTCACACAATGATTGCTTTCGACATTATTTCAGGAGAATATCGCGACTGCAGTGATTCCCTTGAATATATAGACAGACAGAGAAGTGCCTTCAGTGAAAAAAGAATTATCGTTAATCGCACTTGGCATTATTGCCGCCACGCCGACTTTCGCCAGCCAACAATCCGCCAGTCAGGGCTTTATTGACGACAGCCATCTGGATCTCTTTTTGCGTAACGCTTATATCAAACGTGATTATCGCGATGGGTTGCCGGATAAAGCCGAATGGGGCCAGGGGATTATCGCCACCTTCGAATCGGGCTTTACCCAGGGACCGGTCGGCTTTGGCGTGGACGGTATCGCCCAGTATGCGGTGCGCCTTGACGGCGGTCGCGGGCGCAGCGGCGCGGGCGGGATCGACTTTTTCGCCCAGGATGACGACGGCCGCGCGAAATCCGACCTCGCCAAATTCGGCGCTACCGGCAAAATGCGCTTTTCGAATACCGTGCTCAGCTACGGCAGCCAGCGGCCGATGCTGCCCATCGTCTACGCTGACGATTCACGCCTGCTGTACGAGAGCTATACCGGCACCATGCTCACCTCGCGCGAAATCGACGGCCTGGAAATTAACGCCGGTTATCTCACCGACCAGCAGCGCAAAAGCGACGACAGCCATAACAGCGGCCTGAAAAGCCTGACCTTCGGCGGGGCCAGTTACCGGTTCAACGACCAGCTCAGCGGCGCGCTGTACGCGTCACACGTCGAAGATGTGCTGAACAAACAGTATCTTGGCCTGAACTATAAGCAGCCGTTCGCCGCCAACCAACAGCTGGTTCTCGATTTCAACGGCTATAACTCACGCCTGGATCAAGAATATGCCGATGCCAATGACACCGGTCGCAGCAATAGCATCTGGAGCCTGACCGCCAGCTACATCTGGGATATTCATACCTTTAAAGTCGCTTATCAGCAAAGCAGCGGCAGCACCGGTTACCACTACGGCGGCTACCAGAACCAGGGCGGCGTCGGCGATGGCGGGAATACCATCTGGCTGGCCAACTCCTACTGGTCTGATTTTAACGGTGAAGATGAACGCTCCTGGCAGGCATCGTACGGACTGGATTTTGCCGGGCTGGGATTACCGGGGCTGACCTGGACCACCGCCTATGTGCGCGGTGATAACATTAAAACTTCAGAGACCAGCAACGGCAAAGAACACGAATGGTTCAACCAGGTTCAATACCAGGTACAAAACGGCGTGGCGAAAGATTTGAAATTCAGACTACGCTATTCGGTGCTGCGCGTGTCCAGCAACGCCAGCGACTATAACGTCAGCGGGAATGAAGTCCGGTTCTACGTCGAATATCCGTTTAACGTGTTTTGACGCGATAATGACCCCTCTCCTGCGCGCCGGCCCTCTCCCGGCGCACTGGAGCACTCGCCCGGCGCCTTGATAACCCCTCTGTGCCGCGCGCAACCCTCTCCCGGGAAGGGAGAGGGTCGGGGTTACCCGGCTTATTCGCCCTTCTTCGCCGCCTGGATGTAGAGCATTTCCAGAGCGAGAGTCGCCGCCGCCAGAGCGGTAATTTCGGACTGATCGTAGGCCGGAGCGACTTCCACTACGTCCATCCCCACGATGTTCAGATCCTTCAGGCCACGCACCAGTTTGATCGCCCGGTCTGAGGTCAATCCGCCGATAACCGGGGTCCCGGTGCCTGGCGCAAACGCCGGATCCAGACAGTCGATATCAAAGGTCAGGTACACCGGCATGTCGCCGACGATCTGCTTCACCTGGGCAATGACGTCATCAACGCTGCGGTCGTTAACCTGGCCGGCGTCCAGCACCGTAAAGCCATTATCTTTGTCGAACTCGGTACGGATACCAATCTGCACGGAGTGGTTCGGATCGATAAGCCCTTCGTTCGGCGCGGTGTAGAACATGGTGCCGTGGTCGAACTCGCAGCCGTTGGCGTAAGTGTCGGTGTGGGCATCGAAGTGCACCAGCGCCATTTTACCGAAGTGCTTAGCGTGGGCGCGCAGCAGCGGCAGGGTAACAAAGTGGTCACCGCCGAAGGAGAGCATGCGCTTGCCTGCCGCCAGCAGTTTCTCGGCGTGGGCCTGCAGCTTCTCGCTCATTTCGCGCGCGTCGCCGAAGGCGTACACCAGATCGCCGCAGTCCACCACGTTCAGGCGTTCGCGCATGTCAAAGTTCCACGGGAAACGGTTGTGCTCCCAGGCGAGGTTAGTGGAAACCTGACGGATAGCCGCCGGGCCATGACGGCCACCCGCGCGCCCGGAGGTCGCCATATCGAACGGCACGCCGGTGATGACCCAGTCCGCATCGCTTTCATACGGCATGAAGTTCATTGGCAAACGCAGAAAGCCAAAGGCATTGGATACCAGGGAGTTATCGTATTGATGACCTAAAGTGCTCATGGATATGACCTCTTTTCGCAGTCGTGGAACGTAAAAAATAAGTATAAAAAAACCCCTCCGCGTCGTTAGGCCCGACGAGGAAGGGTTTGATAGATAAATCGCTTATTGGCGTGAATTATCGCCGGTAATGCATACGGGTTCAAGTAAGTATCGCATTCCGCCGGATGACGGCTTCGCCTTATCCGGCCTACCTTCGCAGGCCCGGTAAGCGCTAAGCCACCGGGCATCAATGGTTACTCGTCTTCCAGATAAGTATAGCCGTACAGTCCCGCCTCAAACTCTTCGAGGAACTGCTGCTGCAGCGCGTCGTCCAGGCCGGTATTTTTCACCTGATCGCGGAACTGGGTCAGCAGCGTGTTCGGATCCAGCTGCACATACTGCAGCATATCCGCCACGGTATCGCCCTCGTCGGACAGCTCAACCTCAACGCTGCCGTCAGGGAAGACGAACACGTCCACCGCCTCGGTATCGCCAAACAGGTTATGCATGTTGCCAAGGATCTCCTGATAGGCGCCGACCATAAAGAAGCCCAGCATCGGCGGGTTCTCCGGGTCGTACTCCGGCATCGGCATGGTGGTGGCGATCCCGTCGCCGTCCACGTAGTGATCGATGGCGCCATCGGAGTCGCAGGTGATGTCCAGCAGCACCGCACGGCGCTCCGGCGACTTGTTCAGCCCTTCCAGCGGCATCACCGGGAACAGCTGATCGATCCCCCAGGCATCCGGCATCGACTGGAACAGCGAGAAGTTGACGTAGATTTTATCCGCCATCCGCTCCTGCAGCTCATCGATGATGGGACGATGCGCGCGGTTGCTCGGGTCGAGCTGCTTCTGCACTTCATGACACATGTTCAGATACAGCTGCTCGGCCCAGGCGCGCTCCTGCAGGTTGAAGGTGCCAGAGGAGTAGCCGATATGGATATCGTGCAGGTCCATCTGGCTGTCGTGCAGCCATTCGCGCAGCGAGCGGCGGTTGCCGGTCTCGTGCATCTCCAGCCAGGTTTCCCACATGCTCTGTAGCGGACGCGCGGCGTCTTCCGCCGGCGGGGTCGCCTCAGTGTATTCGTTACGCTCCACGCCGATGATGTTGGAAACCAGCACGGTATGGTGCGCGGTCACCGCGCGGCCGGATTCGGTGATCACCGTCGGGTGCGGCAGGCCGTTCTCTTCGCAGGCATCGCCGATCGCCCAGATGATGTTGTTGGCGTATTCGTTCAGACCGTAGTTCACCGAGCAGTCAGACTGCGAGCGGGTCCCTTCATAGTCCACGCCCAGACCGCCGCCGACGTCAAAGCACTGAATGTTGACGCCCAGCTTATGCAGTTCGACGTAGAAACGCGCGGATTCACGCACGCCGGTGGCGATATCGCGAATATTGGCCATCTGCGAACCGAGGTGGAAGTGCAGCAGTTGCAGGCTCTCAAGGTGCCCTGCGGCACGCAGGATCTCGACCAGCTGTAGTACCTGGGTCGCCGCGAGGCCAAACTTGGACTTCTCTCCGCCGGAGGATTGCCATTTTCCGGAGCCCTGCGAGGCCAGACGCGCACGCACGCCAAGGCGCGGCACCACGTTCAGGCGCTCGGCCTCTTCCAGCACGATGGCGATTTCCGACATCTTCTCGATGACCAGATAGACCTTGTGGCCCATCTTCTCGCCCACCAGGGCCAGACGGATGTATTCGCGGTCTTTATAGCCGTTACAGACGATGACGCTGCGGGTCATCCCGGCGTGCGCCAGCACGGCCATCAGTTCGGCTTTCGAACCGGCTTCCAGTCCCAGCGGCTCGCCGGAATGGATCAGCGATTCAATCACGCGACGGTGCTGGTTAACCTTAATCGGGTAGACAAGGAAGTAATCGCCATTATAACCGTACGATTCACGCGCGCGTTTGAAGGCGGCGTTGATCGAGCGCAAGCGGTGCTGCAGGATCTGCGGGAAGCAGAACAGCGCCGGCAAACGTTGCCCTTGCGCCTCGCGGGCTTTGACTAATTCCGCGAGGTCCACGCGCGCTTCCGGGACGTCCGGATCCGGGCAAACGCTGATGTGGCCCAGTTCGTTGACGTCATAATAGTTATTGCCCCACCAGGCAATATTATAAGTACGCAGCATCTTGCTGGCTTCCTGGGAGCTCATCGCTACCTCCTGCATGGAACGTAGTACACCGTGTTCGCCTGCTGACGAAGGCGAAACCATAGACATGTCGTCAGACATAGCGAACCTCAATTTTTAATAATAAGTGTAAGACAGTTAACTACTATCGCAGTCCAAAGATGCGATAACAACCCATGAACAGTCCTAAAGCCCAGCACTATCTGCTGGTTTTGCGACTGCGCGACCGGTTTCTTATTCATATCATCGTATAACACGTAGCCGAACAGAGTATGACAGTCCGGAGAAACCACGAGAAAACTCTTGCCTGGCAAGAGCGCCCTTGTTCAGTTTTCTAACGACCGACCGGCCCTGGAATCCTGAGAAGCGCCGAGATGGGGTGAACATCGGCTGGTTTGCATGAGAGAGATGCAGGTTGCGGAGTGCTGACGCGCGACAGAACGACGCGACGAATCAAGCGAAAAACATTGGTTCATTATCTGGTATCACCTCCACACCGCCCTGCGACAGGGTCGGCGACAAGCCAAAGCTATACATACCGGGCAACAGGCGCTACGCCGCTGCGAGATTCTGTAAATACAGACTGCTTAACCCGGCTGGAAGTGGCACCACAGGGCGATGCCCCGTGCGCTTTTTTAATGAGCCGCGCGCGGCGTTTTATACCGAGAAGCAGGGTAAAAAGCAAAATAAAAATGTGTGCGTTTGCGCGGTTGTCAGGAAAATTTGCCAGGCGGGTTTTCCCATAAATGCGACCGCCATCAAAAAAGGCTGGTAATGGGCTCAAGAATTGACCTAAAATAGCCATCCAGAAGTTAATCCGTCTATACTGATTAACACTCAGACTGCTCGTGTCGCTACCTGCGCGGCTTTGCGCTGATTATCCACCAAAGCCACATTACACAACAGTATGAGCTATCCGAATCGTCCACAGGTGAAATAAAATATGGCAAAACACCTTTTTACGTCTGAGTCCGTATCAGAAGGGCATCCTGACAAAATTGCTGACCAAATCTCTGATGCCGTGCTGGATGCGATCCTCGAGCAGGATCCGAAAGCGCGTGTCGCATGTGAAACCTATGTCAAAACCGGCATGGTGCTGGTAGGCGGCGAAATCACCACCAGCGCATGGGTTGATATCGAAGAGATCACCCGCAACACCGTCCGCGAAATTGGCTACGTGCATTCCGATATGGGCTTTGACGCCAACTCGTGTGCCGTTCTGAGCGCCATTGGTAAACAGTCTCCGGACATCAACCAGGGCGTCGACCGTGCCGACCCGCTGGAACAGGGCGCAGGCGACCAGGGTTTGATGTTTGGCTATGCGACCAACGAAACCGACGTGCTGATGCCGGCGCCGGTGACCTATGCTCACCGTCTGGTGCAGCGCCAGGCTGAAGTGCGTAAAAACGGCACCCTGCCGTGGCTGCGTCCGGATGCGAAAAGCCAGGTGACCTTCCAGTATGACGACGGCAAAATCGTCGGCATCGATGCGGTGGTTCTGTCCACGCAGCACGCGGAAGACATCGACCAGAAATCCCTGCAGGAAGCGGTGATGGAAGAGATCATCAAGCCGACCCTGCCGACCGAATGGCTGAACGCTTCGACCAAATTCTTCATCAACCCGACCGGACGTTTCGTTATCGGCGGCCCGATGGGCGACTGCGGTCTGACCGGTCGTAAGATCATCGTTGATACCTACGGCGGCATGGCTCGTCACGGCGGCGGCGCGTTCTCCGGTAAAGATCCGTCTAAAGTTGACCGTTCCGCAGCCTACGCGGCACGCTATGTGGCGAAAAACATCGTTGCCGCGGGCCTGGCCGATCGTTGTGAAATTCAGGTCTCCTACGCTATCGGCGTCGCTGAACCGACTTCGATCATGGTGGAAACCTTCGGCACCGAGAAAGTGCCTTCTGAACAGCTGACCCTGCTGGTGCGCGAGTTCTTCGACCTGCGTCCGTACGGCCTGATTCAGATGCTGGACCTGCTGCACCCGATCTACAAAGAAACCGCGGCTTACGGTCACTTTGGTCGCGAGCATTTCCCATGGGAAAAAACCGACAAAGCGGCTCTGCTGCGCGAAGCGGCCGGTCTGAAATAACCCCTGCTTCCTCTCTTCAAGGCCAGCCTCGCGCTGGCCTTTTTGTTTCCGTCTCCCTCCCCCCTGCGCTTCGCTTCAGCGGAACGCGGTAACGCGATGAAAGCGATTACATTATGATGACTGCCCCTTTGTTTCCATAACAGGCATAGCGTGCGGGTATTTTTCACAATGTTACATATTGTTTCGGTCAACTCTGATTACCGTTTTTCAAAATGTCGACTATCCTTGTATATACTGCTGATTTAAAAAGCATTTAATGGATTACGTTTCTTTACCTTTGTGTAAACGATTACACAGCCGTGACTATAATCACGTTTTTTTACCGTCGAGTGTCCTACCCTAACCATCGACAGAATCAATAACTTAACTGGAGGGCGTTATGCCTGACAACAAAAAACAAGGGCGTTCGAACAAGACTATGACGTTCTTCGTCTGTTTCCTCGCCGCGCTGGCTGGCCTGCTGTTCGGCCTTGATATCGGTGTTATTGCGGGTGCCTTACCCTTTATTGCCAATGAGTTCCAGATTTCAGCCCACACCCAGGAGTGGGTGGTCAGCTCCATGATGTTCGGGGCTGCCGTCGGTGCGGTCGGCAGCGGCTGGCTCTCCTTCAAACTGGGCCGTAAAAAAAGCCTGATGATCGGCGCCATCCTCTTTGTCGCCGGCTCTCTGTTCTCCGCTGCCGCGCCAAACGTCGAGATCCTGCTGGTTTCCCGCGTGCTGCTGGGCCTGGCGGTGGGCGTCGCTTCATACACGGCTCCGCTGTATCTGTCGGAAATCGCGCCAGAGAAAATCCGCGGCAGTATGATTTCGATGTACCAGCTGATGATCACCATCGGGATCCTCGGTGCCTATCTCTCTGACACCGCTTTCAGCTACAGCGGCGCGTGGCGCTGGATGCTCGGCGTGATCATTATTCCGGCGGTATTGCTGCTGATCGGGGTTATCTTCCTGCCGGACAGCCCGCGCTGGTTCGCCGCCAAACGTCGTTTCGTCGATGCCGAACGCGTGCTGCTGCGCCTGCGCGATACCAGCGCCGAAGCGAAACGTGAGCTCGACGAAATCCGCGAAAGCCTGAAGGTGAAACAGTCCGGCTGGTCGCTGTTCAAAGACAACAGTAACTTCCGCCGCGCGGTGTTCCTCGGTATTCTGCTGCAGGTGATGCAGCAGTTCACCGGCATGAACGTCATCATGTACTACGCACCGAAGATTTTTGAACTGGCGGGCTATGCCAACACCACCGAGCAGATGTGGGGGACGGTGATCGTCGGTCTGACCAACGTGCTGGCCACCTTTATCGCTATCGGTCTGGTCGACCGCTGGGGCCGTAAACCAACGCTGATCCTCGGCTTTATCGTGATGGCCGCGGGCATGGGCGTGCTGGGTAGCATGATGCACATCGGCATTCACTCCTCTACCGCGCAGTACATCGCCGTCCTGATGCTGCTGATGTTCATCGTCGGTTTCGCCATGAGCGCCGGTCCGCTGATTTGGGTACTGTGTTCCGAAATCCAGCCGCTGAAAGGCCGCGACTTCGGCATCACCTGCTCCACAGCGACCAACTGGATTGCCAATATGATTGTCGGCGCCACCTTCCTGACCATGCTCAACTCGCTGGGCAGCGCCAACACCTTCTGGGTGTACGGCGGTCTGAACGTGCTGTTTATCCTGCTGACTATCTGGCTGATTCCGGAAACCAAAAACGTCTCGCTGGAACATATTGAACGTAACCTGATGCAGGGTCGTCCGCTGCGTGAAATCGGCGCCCGCGACTAACCCGCCTGAGCTTCCTCCCCTCCCGGGAGGAAGCTTCCTCTTGCTCTCCCCCGCCCGTCGCACTATCCTCTGGCGCTATGAAAACACCCCGTATTCCCATCGCTATTCAGCAGGCCGTGATGCGCAGCCTGCGGGAGCATCTCGCCAAAGCGAACCTCAAACTGGAACGCCGCTACGCTGAGCCGACGCTGGTCTACCAGCAGCGCGGTACCTCCGCCGGCACCGCCTGGCTGGAGAAAAACGAAATTCGTTTAAATCCGGTGCTGCTGCTGGAAAATCAGCAGGAGTTTATCGATGAAGTGGTGCCGCACGAGCTGGCGCACCTGCTGGTCTGGCAGCACTTTGGCCGCGTCGCGCCGCACGGTAAAGAGTGGAAATGGATGATGGAGAACGTCCTTGGCGTTCCCGCGCGTCGCACTCACCGTTTTGAACTCGATTCGGTCCGCCAGAACACCTTCCCCTACCGCTGTCGCTGTCAGCAGCATCAGCTCACCGTCCGTCGCCATAACCGGGTGGTGCGCGGCGAGGCCACCTACCGCTGCGTTCACTGCGGCGATCTGCTGGTGGCTGAAAAATAACCATCAGAATTTATTAGAAACTTTCTGATCTGACTGATTGCATCCAGCACCCTCATTCGCTACGTTGCGGGCTCGTTTTGACACGGAGTTAACGATGTCCCGTATGCATATTTTAGCCGTTGCGGTATTGAGCACGGCAGTCAGTGGCCCGCTCGCGGCCGCCGGTATTAATAGTTTTTCCCAGGCCAAGGCCGCTGGCGTCAAAGTGAACGCCGACGTTCCGGGCGACTTTTATTGCGGCTGTAAAATCGACTGGCAGGGTAAAAAAGGCGTTATCGATCTGGAATCTTGCGGCTATAAAGTGCGTAAAAATGAGAACCGCGCCAGCCGGGTTGAATGGGAACACGTGGTGCCGGCGTGGCAGTTCGGCCATCAGCGCCAGTGCTGGCAGGAAGGCGGGCGGCAAAACTGCGCCAAAGATCCGGAGTACCGCAAGATGGAAAGCGATATGCACAACCTGCAGCCGGCGGTAGGGGAAGTCAATGGCGATCGCGGCAACTTTATGTACAGCCAGTGGAACGGCGGTGAAGGCCAGTACGGCCAGTGCACCATGAAGGTCGATTTTAAAGATAAAGTCGCCGAGCCCCCTGCCCGCGCCCGCGGCGCTATCGCCCGCACCTACTTCTATATGCGCGACCGCTACCAGCTGAATCTTTCCCGCCAGCAAACTCAATTGTTTACCGCCTGGGATAAACAGTACCCGGTCACCGCCTGGGAATGTGAGCGCGATGAGCGCATCGCGAAAGTGCAGGGCAACCATAATCCGTATGTCCAGCAGGCTTGCCAGGCGCAAAAGAGCTAACCTACACTAGCGGCAATTGTTAATTTGCAGCCCTGTGCTTCCCGCCCGGTGGCGGGAAGCTGGCATCTGCGCAACGAACGGAATATCAAGCATGCGCATTCCTCGCATCCATCATCCAGAACGCCTCACTGTCGGCAGCCAGATTGCGCTGAGCGATGACGCGGCCAACCACGTCGGTCGCGTCCTGCGCATGACCGCAGGTCAGCACCTACAGCTTTTTGACGGCAGTAACCAGGTATTTGACGCCGTCATCACCGAGGCCGGCAAGAAAAATGTCACGGTTGAAGTGCTCAGCGGCGAACCCGACGATCGTGAATCGCCGCTGCATATTCACTTAGGCCAGGTGATGTCGCGCGGTGAAAAAATGGAATTTACTATCCAGAAATCGATCGAACTCGGGGTAAGCCTCATAACGCCACTGTTTTCCGAGCGCTGCGGCGTTAAACTGGACGCCGAACGTTTGCAGAAGAAGATCCAGCAGTGGCAGAAAATCGCTATTGCCGCCTGCGAACAGAGCGGTCGTAATGTGGTACCGGAAATACGTCCGGCCATGCAGCTGGAAGAGTGGTGCGCCGAGCAGGACAGCGGGATGAAGCTCAACCTGCACCCGCGCGCCAGCGCCAGCATTAATACGCTGCCGCTACCGGTTGAACGCGTCCGTTTGCTGATTGGTCCGGAAGGTGGGCTATCGGCAGAAGAGATAGCGATGACCGCGCAATACCAGTTTACTGATATCCTGTTGGGACCGCGCGTTCTGCGTACAGAGACTACTGCGCTCACCGCCATCACCGCCCTGCAGGTGCGTTTTGGCGACTTAGGTTGAGGCGTTAACGGAGAAGAACCATGATCAAGCTCGGCATCGTGATGGATCCCATCGCAACCATCAACATCAAGAAAGACACCAGCTTCGCTATGTTGCTGGAAGCGCAACGTCGCGGCTATGAACTCCATTATATGGAGATGAACGACCTCTATTTGATCAACGGCGAAGCCCGCGCCCGTACGCGCACGCTGAGCGTCGAACAGAACTACGATAAATGGTATGACTTCACCGGTGAGCAGGATCTGCCGCTGGCCGATCTTGACGTTATTTTGATGCGTAAAGATCCTCCGTTCGATACCGAATTTATTTATGCCACCTACATCCTGGAACGGGCGGAAGAGAAAGGCACGCTTATCGTCAACAAGCCGCAGAGCCTGCGCGACTGTAACGAGAAACTGTTCACCGCCTGGTTCTCTGAACTGACTCCGGAAACACTGGTCACCCGCAATAAAGCCCAGCTGAAAGCCTTCTGGGAAAAACACGGAGATATCATTATGAAGCCGCTCGATGGCATGGGCGGCGCCTCTATTTTCCGCGTCAAAGCCGGCGATCCGAATCTCGGTGTGATCGCCGAGACCCTGACCGAGCTCGGCAGCCGCTACTGCATGGCGCAGAACTATCTGCCCGCGATTAAAGATGGCGACAAGCGCGTGCTGGTGGTGGACGGCGAGCCGGTGCCTTACTGCCTGGCGCGTATTCCGCAGGGTGGCGAGACCCGCGGTAATCTGGCCGCCGGCGGCCGTGGCGAAGCTCGCCCGTTGACCGAAAGCGACTGGGAAATTGCCCGCCGCGTCGGCCCGACGCTGAAAGCCAAAGGTCTTATCTTCGTCGGCCTGGATATCATCGGCGACCGTCTGACGGAAATTAACGTCACCAGCCCCACCTGCGTGCGTGAGATTGAAGCCGCCTTCCCGGATATTTCGATCACCGGCATGCTGATGGACGCTATCGAAAGACGTATCACCAAATAAACACCAGGGCGGATAAACGTCCGCTCATGGCGCAGCGAGCGCGGTTGACCGCGCTCGTGAAACGCTGCCAGCCAGGCGCCACTCGGGCGCCAGCCAGATAAAGTGCATCGACACTATTCTACTTTGCCCGCATACTGGGTGTTGCTTTTTGAACCAGGAACAGAACCTCTGACAATGAATTTACAGCATCACTTTCTGATTGCCATGCCTGCGCTTCAGGACCCGATTTTCCGCCGCTCCGTGGTCTATATCTGCGAGTATAACGACGAGGGAGCCATGGGCATTATTATCAATAAGCCGCTGGAAAATCTGCAGGTGGAAGGGATCCTTGAGAAGCTCAAGATTGTTCCGGAGCCGCGCAATCCGGAGATCCGTCTGGATAAACCAGTGATGCTGGGCGGCCCGCTGGCGGAAGACCGCGGCTTTATTCTGCATACCCCGCCCTCGGACTTCTCCTCGAGTATCCGCATTTCGGATAACACAGTAGTCACCACCTCGCGGGATGTTCTTGAAACCTTAGGTACCGACAGACAGCCGGGCAACGTACTGGTGGCGCTGGGCTACTCCTCATGGGAGAAAGGGCAACTGGAGCAGGAGATTTTAGATAATGCCTGGCTCACCGCCCCTGCCGACCAGAATATTCTCTTCCGCACGCCCATCGCCGATCGCTGGCGCGAGGCGGCTAAACTGATTGGTATCGACATTGTGACGATGCCTGGCGTCGCGGGGCATGCATGATGAGCGGAACCTTTCTCGGCTTTGATTTCGGCACCAAAAGCATCGGCGTGGCGGTGGGGCAACGCATCACCGCTACCGCGCGACCGTTACCGGCGCTGAAGGCGCAGGACGGTAAACCAGACTGGAATGTCATCGAAAAACTGCTCAAAGAGTGGCAGCCTGAGGCGGTGATCGTTGGCCTGCCGCTGAATATGGACGGCACCGAGCAACCGCTGACGGCGCGCGCGCGGAATTTCGCTAATAAAATTCATGGCCGCTTTGGCGTCGCGATCGTCCTTCACGATGAACGTCTGAGTACGGTGGAGGCTCGGGCAGGCTTATTTGAACACGGCGGCTACCGCGCGCTGAATAAAGGCAGCGTTGATTCGGCCTCAGCCGTGGTCATTCTGGAAAGCTACTTCGAGCAGAGCTTTTAGGCTCTGCTCTCCTGCGCCGCCGGCAAATGGCTGACGGCGCGCTTCCGACCGCTTAGTGGCGCAGATGTTCGTTCGCCCAGCTCACCGCTTGAGTGCGATTCTTCACGCTCAGTTTACGAAACACATTGTACAGGTGCGTACGCACCGTGTTCTCGCTGATAAACAGGGCACGGGCAATATCCAGATTCGTCGCCCCACAGCGCAGCTCGTTGAGGATCTCACATTCCCGCTCGGTGAGTGGCGAGTTCTCAACGGGCGCCGATGCATGGTCCGCAGCGTACATCGCCGGGTGCATCACGCTCAATTCAGCCGTCTGTTCGCCGTTCAGTACGGCCTTAACGCCCTCAATTAAGCGCGATTCATCATCGTCATGGCGGAACACGCCATATAAAGCCGGCCACTGCGCCATTTCGTATAACTCATACTTTTGTGCGCTATTAATAATCAACAAACGAGGATTATCTGCCTGCAGTCGAATAATGTCTCGCCATACCCCATTTAATTTCTTATTTGACACTGCGATATCAAATAATATTACAGAATCTTTCGCCAGGCGCTGCGCCAGTGGTTTATTAATATTTTGTAAAACCACTGATGCCATCAGGGTTTCGCTCAGATAGCTGGCAAAAGCTTTGCTCTGAATTGACGGATGGGTAATAAATGTGACCTGACGAGAAGATGATGAATTTCCATTTAAATTAATCACTTAAAACTCTCCTTAGCTGCTACCCACCGCCATGGTGGTTAAATGAATAAAAAAATATACAAACAGTCGTGAATTTATAAATAGCCTTGGCAATTTACAAATTGAAACGTTATTCCATGAGAATCATCCTATTCCCGTAAACAGCATAAATCGAATACCTCAAAGCTGTCAAAAGGTAATCAAACTTTTTTCCTGGAAATGCGTATTCACTGTCGACATATCGCAACTGAATGTGTTATTTGAATTTATTCATAATGATTATTTGTATTACCAAATAATATAAAGAAACAGCAATCAAACATTCAGTTAACATATCATTTAACCCGCCCAGTCTGCTTCACGCTGCTCTTACAGCTCGCCTGCGGCGACACGTTGCTGAAAACTCTGCGTAAATGTCAGCATTCCGGCCTGCATCCCGGTCTGCATTATGCCGGGCAACTGGTGCACTTTTCCTTCACGGATCAAGTTAGCTACTGCGGGGGTATTGACCAAAAGCTCGTATAGCGCAACTCTGCCGCCCTGACGCGCAGGCAACAATTTTTGCGCCAGCACCGCGCACAGGCTTCCGGCCAGCTGACTACGAACCTGATCTTTCTCCTCTGCCGGAAAGACATCGATCAATCTCTCCACCGCCGGCGCCGCGCCGCGGGTATGTAATGTCGCCATTACCAGATGTCCGGTCTCCGCAGCCGTTAACGCCAAACGAATGGTTTCGCTGTCGCGTAGCTCCCCGAGCAGGATCACATCCGGATCCTGGCGCAGCGCCACGCGGAGCGCCGCGGCGAACGAAGGACAATGACGGCCAATCTCCCGCTGCAGGATCAGGCAGCGCTCGCTGTGATGAATAAACTCCACCGGGTCCTCCAGGGTCAGAATATGGCCATCAAGATGCTGGTTGAGATGCCCCACCATCGCCGCCAGGGTGGTCGACTTGCCGCTGCCCGTCGCTCCGGTGACCAGCAGCAGGCCACTCTCTTCCGCCAGCAGCTCGCTCAGCGCAGGCGGGGCGCCCAGCGTCTCCAGACGCGGGCACTGTTCAGGCAGAAGGCGTAGCACCAGCGATATTCCACGCGTATGGGCGAAAGCGCTGGCGCGCAGCCGCAAACCGCAGGCCAGGGTCAGCGCAAAGTCAATCTGGCCCTGTTCCTGCCAATGCTGTAACTGTGCGGCATCAAGCCAGCAGTTGAGTAAATCCGGGATATCCGGCGCGGGAAACGGGGCGGGCTCCAGCTTGCCCTGCCGCCGCCAGCGCGGTGCGGCGGAATTGCACAGGTGTAGATCGGAGACATTATGCTTTACACTAAGGGCTACGATTTCTTCCAGCTTCATAACTCATCCTCGGAATATGAACGATATTGCGCATAACCTGGCACAGGTCCGGGACAAAATCTCCGGTGCCGCCGCTCGTTGCGGGCGTGCGCCAGAAGAAGTGACATTGCTTGCAGTGAGTAAAACAAAACCTGCGAGCGCGATCGAAGAAGCCATCGCGGCAGGCCAGCGGGCATTTGGTGAAAACTACGTCCAGGAGGGCGTGGAGAAGATTAACCATTTCCAGCAGGCCGGCGTCAGTGGGCTGCAGTGGCACTTTATTGGCCCCCTGCAGTCCAACAAAAGCCGGCTGGTGGCAGAGCATTTTGACTGGTGCCACACCGTCGATCGGCTGAAAATCGCCACCCGCCTGAACGAACAGCGCCCGGCGCATCTGCCGCCGCTGAAGGTGCTGATTCAAATCAACATTAGCGATGAGCAGAGCAAATCCGGCATCCCGCTGGAAGCGCTCGATGGATTAGCGGCAGAGATCGCTGAGTTACCTCATCTGGAGCTGCGCGGTCTGATGGCCATCCCCGCGCCTGAGTCAGAATATGTAAGGCAGTTTGCCGTCGCCCAGCAAATGGCGGTAGCATTTGCGCGATTAAAAACGCGGTACCCCACGGTCGATACGTTGTCTCTGGGAATGTCGGACGATATGGAAGCCGCAATCGCGGCGGGAAGCACGATGGTGCGCATCGGCACAGCTATTTTTGGTGCGCGCGACTACAGCAAATAATAAGGAATCTGAGGAACGCCATGAAGACGTTGACTTTCCTGCTTTCAACGGTCATTGAGCTTTACACGATGGTCGTGTTGTTACGCGTCTGGATGCAGTGGGCGCGCTGCGACTTTTACAACCCGTTTTCGCAGTTTGTGGTGAAGGCCACCCAGCCGATTGTCGGGCCGCTGCGCCGGATTATCCCGGCGATGGGGCCGATTGACAGCGCCTCGCTGCTGGTGGCATTTATTCTCTGCGTCATTAAAGCGATCGTGCTGTTTATGGTGATCACCTTCCAGCCGATCATCTGGATCTCCGCCCTGCTTATTCTGCTGAAAACCATCGGCTCATTGATCTTCTGGGTGCTGCTGTTGATGGCGATCATGAGCTGGGTCAGCCAGGGCCGTAGTCCGGTGGAGTACGTGCTGATGCAGCTGGCGGACCCGCTGCTGCGCCCTATCCGCAACCTGCTGCCGTCGATGGGCGGTATCGATTTCTCACCGATGGTGCTGGTGCTGCTGCTGTACGTGATTAATATGGGTGTCGCCGAGGTGCTGCAGGCCACCGGTAACGTGCTGCTGCCGGGGCTGTGGATGGCGCTATGAGTGCCGTTGAAACCTGTGCTGACGGGCTGGTGCTCAGGCTGTACATTCAGCCGAAGGCCAGCCGCGATAGCATCGTGGGCGTACATGGCGACGAGCTCAAAGTCGCCATTACCGCCCCGCCCGTTGATGGCCAGGCCAATGCCCACCTGGTGAAATTTCTCGCCAAACAGTTCCGCGTCGCCAAAAGCCAGGTACTGATTGAAAAAGGCGAGCTGGGTCGCCATAAGCAAGTTAAAATCATCGCCCCACAACAGATCCCGACTGCGGTCGCGGCGCTAACTGAATAAACAGGATTCATCATGCAAAAAGTCGTCCTCGCGACCGGCAACGCCGGTAAAGTGCGCGAACTGGCCTCGCTGCTGGAAGATTTTGGTCTCAATATCGTCGCTCAGACCGAGCTGGGCGTGGACTCTGCGGAAGAGACCGGCCTGACCTTTATTGAAAACGCGATTCTGAAAGCGCGTCATGCGGCACAGATCACCGGCCTGCCGGCCATCGCCGACGATTCCGGTCTGGCCGTCGATGCGCTTGGCGGCGCACCGGGTATTTACTCCGCCCGCTATTCCGGCGTCGACGCCACCGACCAGCAGAATCTTGAGAAGCTGCTCGACGCGTTAAAGGACGTGCCGGACGACCAGCGTCAGGCGCAGTTCCACTGCGTGCTGGTCTATCTGCGCCATGCCGAGGATCCCACGCCGCTGGTGTGCCACGGCAGCTGGCCTGGGGTAATCACCCGACAAGCCGCCGGTACGGGTGGCTTCGGCTACGACCCGATATTCTTCGTCCCGTCCGAAGGGAAAACCGCGGCCGAACTGAGCCGTGAAGAAAAGAGTGCGATTTCCCATCGTGGGCAAGCGCTAAAACTGTTACTGGAAGCATTACGTAATGGCTAATTTGCCGCCGCTGAGTCTCTATATTCATATTCCCTGGTGCGTGCAGAAATGCCCGTACTGCGACTTTAATTCGCATGCGCTGAAAGGCGAGGTGCCGCATGACGATTACGTCCAGCATCTGCTAAACGACCTGCAGGCCGATGCGCAATATGCCCAGGGACGGGAAATAGGCACTATTTTTATCGGCGGCGGTACACCAAGCCTGCTGTCCGGCCCGGCCATGCAAACCCTGCTGGATGGCGTCCGCGCCTGCCTGCCGCTGGCCGCCGGGGCGGAAATTACTATGGAAGCCAACCCGGGCACCGTGGAGGCCGATCGCTTCGTTGATTACCAGCGAGCCGGGGTAAACCGCATCTCCATCGGCGTACAAAGCTTTAGCGAACCGAAGCTGCAGCGCCTGGGGCGGATCCACGGTCCGGAGGAGGCCAAGCGCGCAGCACGTCTCGCCAGCGGCCTCGGCCTGCGCAGCTTCAATCTCGACCTGATGCACGGTCTGCCGGACCAGTCGCTGGAGGAGGCGCTGGACGATCTGCGTCAGGCGATTGCCCTCAACCCGCCGCACCTGTCGTGGTACCAGCTGACCATTGAGCCGAACACCTTGTTCGGCTCCCGGCCGCCGGTGCTGCCGGATGACGACGCGCTATGGGATATTTTCGAGCAGGGACATCAATTGCTAAGCGCCGCTGGCTATCAGCAGTACGAGACGTCCGCCTACGCTAAACCGGGCTTCCAGTGTCAGCATAATCTCAACTACTGGCGCTTTGGCGACTACCTCGGCATCGGCTGCGGCGCGCACGGTAAGATAACCTTCCCTGACGGACGCATTCTGCGGACCGCCAAAACCCGCCACCCGCGCGGGTATATGGAAGGCCGTTACCTCGAGCGTCAGCATGATGTGGAAGAGGCGGATAAACCGTTTGAGTTCTTTATGAACCGTTTCCGCCTGCTGGAGGCCGCGCCGCGCGCAGAATTTAGTCGCTATACCGGTCTTGAGGAAGCAGCGATCCGCCCGCAGCTGGACGCGGCGATAGCCCAGGGCTATCTGCAGGAAGACGAGCAGAACTGGCAGATTACCGAGCACGGTAAGCTGTTTTTGAATTCCCTGCTTGAGTTATTTCTGAACGAGTAAACGCAGAGGCGGTCCTGCCGGAAAGCGGACCGCCATGTCTTTATTTTAACGAGCCAACCAGCGATTTCCTGCTATCCTCCAGCGAGACCACCCGGCTGCAGACGTCCTTACCAAACTGCTGGAAATCGGCCTCCTGGTTTTTCCATTCATCCTGAATCGCCGTTTGCAGGCCGCCGAGGCTGCCGAGAATGCCCTGCAGCGGGTTGCCGCCGCCTTTGAGCACTGCTTTCGCGCCCATCTCGTTAATACTGTCCTGCAGAATGCCGCCCATCGCCTGATTCACCAGCTGCTGACCATCGGCACGTACCTGGTCGATAGCTTTATAGTGGAAGGTCAGGCCATCGCTGCGGCGCTCAATGATGCGGTTCATCTGTTCTTTCAGCTGCGCATCCAGCTTGGTCAGGCGACCATGCATGCTGCTGTTGGCGCCAACCTGTTCGGTAATGATTTTATCCAGCGCCTTGCGGCCTTTTTCGACTCGCGAGCGCGCGCCTTCGTCAATCCACGGCAGGCTGCTGCGCAGACTGGCCTGATAGTCCTGCGCCTGCTCGCGCTGGGCGGCGCTCAGAGTATAGGTTTTACCGTTAAAGGTCAGGTTGCCGTCCGGTTTTATCACCAGATTGCCGTTTTCCCCTTTCACCTGCACCTGCTGCGGGCTGAGGATCACATCGTCACGCGGCGTGACGCTACACTGGTAGTCCGCATGGGCAGACAAAGCGGTGACGGAGAGCGCCACCGCCAGCAGCGTTTTACGCATCATAAAACTCCCTTAAGACAAAACGGGCCGGCAGTTGCCGACCCTTGTCAAACTTAGTCCCACCAGACGTCAAAAAGTTCGCTGGTGCGCACATCCTCTAACTTACGCGCTTCCAGCCATTGGCGTACGATGGCCTGATGCTCTTCGGTGCACTTACCGATCTCCTGCATGCAGATGAGCCCTTCCCAGGAGAGATAGCCGCTACCGTCGAAGGCCAGCTTGTTCGGCTCAATCACCTCTTCGATCAGATCGTTGACCGTCTGGTCGATCTGCTCTTCGGTGGTCCCTTCCGGGAAACGCCAGGCGACGGAGAAGCCTAACTCCTGAAACTCATCGATATGCATTTTTTTACGCAGACGACGGCTACGATTCTTGGCCATTATTTCACCCTCTCGAACATTAAGTCCCATACGCCGTGGCCGAGACGATGGCCACGCTGTTCAAATTTGGTTACCGGGCGCGATTCCGGGCGCGGTACGTAATCGTTGCTTGCCGACTGGTTACGATAGCCTTCCAGCGAGGACATCACTTCCAGCATATGCACGGCATAGGCTTCCCAGTCGGTCGCCATATGGAAGACGCCGCCGAGTTTCAGTTTGCTTTTGACCAGCTCAGCGAAAGGCGGCTGCACGATACGACGTTTATTATGACGCGCTTTATGCCACGGGTCAGGGAAAAACAGCTGCACCATATTCAGTGAGTTATCCGGGATCATGGTATGCAGCACTTCCACCGCATCGTGACACATCACGCGCAGATTTTGCACACCTTCTTCTTCAGCAGAAGCCAGACAGGCGCCAACGCCCGGGGAGTGCACTTCAATGCCGAGGAAATTCTGTTTCGGTTTGGCTTTCGCCATCGCCACCAGCGAAGCCCCCATGCCGAAACCAATTTCTAGTGTGACCGGCGCGTCGCGGCCAAACAGGGCAGCGAAATCGAGTGGCGCATCGTTGAATTCAACGCCCATCACCGGCCAAATGTTATCCAGCGCATGCTGCTGCCCTTTCGTCAGGCGCCCCTGGCGACGGACGAAGCTACGAATACGGCGCAGCGGGCGACCGTTTTCATCGAATTCCGGAGAAATGACGTCGTTTTTCATAAAAGTTAAGTCTGCTAGTGAAAGTGTTCGGAAAACGGGCATTATCCAAAGTTACCCGGCGGATGCAAGGGTTTACAGCCACTCGCCCTTGTGCTGCAATCTGCCACCCTGTAATCGCGATCCCGGAGCCATAGCTTTGACTTTTCTCGCCGCGCAATTTTCAGCCCAGGTCCTGGGCTGGTACGACAAATACGGGCGTAAAACCCTGCCCTGGCAAATCGCCAAGACGCCCTACAAAGTATGGCTCTCCGAAGTGATGTTGCAACAAACCCAGGTGACCACGGTAATCCCGTATTTTGAACGCTTTATGGCGCGTTTTCCAACGGTGGTTGATTTAGCCAACGCGCCGCTGGATGAGGTGCTGCATCTGTGGACCGGCCTTGGCTACTACGCGCGGGCGCGCAATTTACATAAAGCCGCTCAGCAGGTGGCGACACAGCATGGCGGCATCTTCCCGCAATCCTTTGAGGAAGTGGCCGCGCTGCCCGGCGTCGGGCGTTCAACGGCAGGGGCGATTTTGTCGCTTTCGCTCGGTCAGCATTATCCGATTCTCGACGGCAACGTGAAGCGCGTGCTCGCCCGCTGCTATGCTGTCAGCGGCTGGCCGGGAAAAAAAGAGGTCGAAAAACGGCTGTGGGATATCAGCGAAGAGGTGACCCCGGCGCAAGGGGTGGAACGCTTCAACCAGGCGATGATGGATCTCGGGGCGATGGTTTGCACCCGCTCGAAGCCGAAGTGCGAGCTGTGCCCGTTGAGCAATGGCTGCGTGGCCTACGCGAATCATTCATGGGCGGAATATCCGGGTAAAAAACCGAAGCAGACCATCCCGGAACGCACCGGCTATTTCCTGCTGATGCAGCACGGCGACGAGGTGTTTCTCTCCCAGCGTCCGCCGGTGGGTTTGTGGGGCGGACTATTCTGTTTTCCGCAGTTTGCAGACGAAGCGGAGCTGCGCGAGTGGCTGGCGCAGCGTCAGATAAAGGCCGATAATCTGACGCAATTAACCGCCTTTCGCCACACTTTCAGCCATTTCCACCTGGATATTGTGCCGATGTGGCTTACAGTGCACTCATCTGGCGCATGCATGGATGAAGGCAACGCACTCTGGTATAACTTAGCGCAGCCGCCGTCGGTCGGACTGGCGGCCCCCGTGGAGCGCTTGTTGCAACAGTTAAAAGCCGGAACGCCGGTATAAATTTTTCGGCTATCAAAGAGGAGTGATTATGAGCAGAACCATTTTTTGTACTTTCCTGCAGCGTGAAGCGGACGGCCAGGATTTCCAGCTCTACCCGGGCGAACTCGGGAAGCGCATTTACAACGAAATCTCCAAAGAAGCCTGGGCGCAGTGGCAGCATAAGCAGACCATGCTGATCAACGAGAAAAAGCTCAGCATGATGAACCCGGAGCACCGCAAGCTGCTGGAGCAGGAGATGGTGCAGTTCCTGTTTGAAGGGAAAGACGTGTATATCGAAGGCTACACGCCGCCGGAAAAACAGTAAGGGCCCTGCGGCCTTTTAAAAACAAACACAACACGCACGCCCGGAATGATGAAAAAATACTTAGCGCTCGCGCTGATTGCGCCGTTGCTCGTTTCGTGTTCCAGCTCCAATAAAAAAGGCACCGAATACAACGAGGCCTGGGTCAAGGACACGAACGGATTCGATATCCTGATGGGCCAGTTTGCCCATAACATCGAGAACATTTGGGGGTATAACGAAGTCCTGCTCGCCGGGCCGAAGGACTACGTTAAATATACCGATCAATATCAAACCCGCAGCCACATCAACTTTGATGCCGGGACGATCACCGTCGAGACCATCGCGGGCACCGATCCGCGCGGACGACTGCGCCAGGCGATCATCAAAACGCTGCTGATGGGCGATGACCCCAACTCCATTGACCTCTATTCCGACGTCGATGATATTCAGATCTCCAAAGAGCCGTTCCTCTATGGTCAGGTGGTGGATAACACCGGCGCGTCGATTCGCTGGGAGTGGCGCGCCGCGCGCTACGCCGATTATTTGCTGCAAACCCGCCTCAAGAGCCGCAACAATGGCCTGCGCGTGATCTACAGCATCACCATTAACCTGGTACCAAACCACCTCGACAAACGTGCGCATAAATACCTCGGCATGGTGCGCCAGGCCTCGCGTAAATACGGCGTTGATGAGTCGCTGATCCTTGCGATTATGCAAACAGAATCATCGTTTAACCCCTATGCGGTGAGCCACGCGGATGCCATGGGGCTGATGCAGGTCGTCCAGCACAGCGCGGGGAAAGACGTCTTCCGTTCGCAGGGCAAATCCGGCCTGCCGAGCCGCAGCTATCTGTTTGACCCGGCGAATAACATCGATACCGGCACCGCTTATCTGGCGATGCTGAGCAATGTTTATCTCGCCGGCATCGATAACCCCACCTCGCGTCGCTACGCGGTGATCACCGCCTATAACGGCGGCGCCGGCAGCGTACTGCGCGTGTTCTCCAGCGATAAAGTCCAGGCGGCGAACATCATTAACAGCATGGCGCCAGGCGACGTCTACCAGACGCTCACCACCCGCCATCCGTCGGCCGAATCGCGCCGGTATCTGTATAAAGTTAACACTGCGCAGAAAAGCTATCGCCGCAAATAACCCCCCTCTCTTACAGGCCCGGACATCGCACTGGGCCTCTCTTTTTTATAGGACATACTTCGTAATATCTTTTCGATTTTCTGCGGCAGTTAACAGAAGCTTCTCACCCCTGAATGATAGAATCGCATCAAAATAACGGTGGTTATGTTATTTAATAAACATAACAAGCCCACATTCGTGAGGATAAATACATGAATCTTAAGCTGCAGCTAAAAATACTGTCGTTCCTGCAGTTCTGCCTTTGGGGGAGCTGGCTGACCACGCTCGGCTCGTACATGTTTGTCACGCTGAAGTTTGACGGCGCGGCAATCGGCGCAGTGTATAGCTCGCTCGGCATCGCCGCCGTCCTGATGCCAACGCTGCTCGGCATCGTCGCCGATAAATGGATCAGCGCCAAATGGGTATACGCCATCTGCCACCTGGTCGGCGCGTTAACGCTGTATCTGGCGGCGCAGGTCACCACGCCGGGCGAGATGTTCCTTGTGATCCTCCTCAACTCGCTGGCCTATATGCCGACGCTGGGGCTGATTAACACCATCTCTTACTATCGCCTGCAGTCGGCGGGGCTGGATATCGTCACCGATTTCCCGCCAATTCGTATCTGGGGCACCATCGGCTTTATCCTCGCCATGTGGGGCGTCAGCTTCTCGGGCTTCGAACTGAGCCATATGCAGTTGTACATTGGCGCGACGCTGTCGGTCTTGCTGGCGCTGTTCACCCTGACGCTGCCGCATATTCCGGTCGCCAACGCCCAGCGCAATCAAAGCTGGACGGAGATGCTGGGGCTTAACGCCTTTGCGCTGTTTAAAAACAAGCGCATGGCTATCTTCTTTATCTTCTCGATGATGCTCGGTGCCGAACTGCAAATCACCAATATGTTCGGCAACACCTTCCTGCATAGCTTCGATAAAGATCCGCTGTTTGCCGGCAGCTTTATCGTCGAGCACGCGTCAGTGCTGATGTCGATTTCGCAGATCTCCGAAACGCTGTTTATCCTGACCATCCCGTTCTTCCTTAGCCGCTACGGCATTAAGAACGTGATGCTGATTAGTATCGTGGCGTGGATGCTGCGCTTCGGCCTGTTCGCCTTTGGCGACCCGACACCGTTCGGCACTGTACTACTGGTGCTGTCGATGATCGTCTACGGCTGCGCCTTCGACTTCTTCAACATCTCCGGTTCGGTGTTCGTTGAGAAAGAGGTTCGTCCGGAAATCCGCGCCAGCGCCCAGGGAATGTTCCTGATGATGACCAACGGCTTCGGCTGTATTCTTGGCGGGATGGTGAGCGGCAAAGTGGTTGAGCACTTTACCGTCGAGGGGATCACTGACTGGCAAAGCGTGTGGCTGATTTTCGCCGGTTATTCGCTGGTGCTGGCCTTTGCCTTCGTGGCGCTGTTCAAATACAAACACGTCAGACAACCGACCGCCGCCCATCAGAGCGCGTGATCGTCAAAAGCAAAACGCCCCGCCTGTTCAGCGGGGCGTTTTTTTATCCCTTCAGCACGTAGCCATACAGCCGCTTAATGCCATCCGGATCCGTCTCGCTGTAAACCCCCTGCAGCTCCGGTGAGAAGCCCGGCAGCATATTGACCCCCTCCTCCAGCGCGAGGAAATAGCGCAGTACTGCACCGCCCCAGATCTCGCCGGGCACCACGCATAATACCCCCGGCGGATAGGGCAGCGCCCCTTCAGCCGCGACGCGGCCTTCCGCTTCGCTCAGACGCACCAGCTCCACGTTGCCGCGGATAAATTCGCGGTTAGCATCCTGCGGATTCATCACCACGCGCGGGAAGCTCCGTTTACGGAACATCTCCTTTTGCAGGCTCTTCACATCAAAGCTGACGTACAGATCGTGCATCTCCTGGCACAGCTCGCGGAGGGTGTAATCGCGATAGCGCACCGGATATTTGTTGTAGATGGTCGGCAGCACGTCAGCCAGCGGCGTATCCGACTCAATATGCTGTTCGAACTGCCCCAGCATCGCCACCAGCTGCGCCATTTTTTCGGCGCTCTCCGCCGGCGTCAGCAGGAACAGAATCGAGTTGAGATCGCACTTCTCCGGCACGATGCCGTTTTCACGCAGATAATGCGCCAGAATGGTCGCCGGGATGCCGAACTCACTGTACTCCCCGCTTTCAGCGTCAATGCCCGGGGTGGTCAGCAGCAGCTTGCACGGGTCGACAAAATACTGGTCGTCCGCATAGCCCTCAAAACCATGCCAGCGCGCGTCGGGTTCGAAGCTGAAGAAGCGGCGCTCCCGGGCGATCGCCTCGGTCGGGTGATCCTGCCATGGACGCCCCGCCACCACTGGCGGAATAAAGGGCTGGATCATCTTGCAGTTAGCGATGATCGCTTTCCGCGCCTCAATGCCCAGCGCCACACACTCGGCCCACAGGCGGCGGCCGCTCTCACCTTCATGAATTTTGGCGTTGACGTCCAGCGCGGCAAACAGCGGATAGAACGGGCTGGTGGAGGCATGCAGCATAAAGGCGTTATTCAGCCGCTTGTGCGGACAGAAACGCGCCTGGCCGCGCAGATGGTTATCCTTTTTATGGATCTGCGACGTCTGTGAGAAGCCGGCCTGCTGCTTGTGCACGGACTGGGTGACAAAAATACCCGGATCGTCCGGGGTCAGCTCCAGCAGCAGCGGCGAGCAGTCGGCCATCATCGGGATAAACTGCTCATAGCCCACCCACGCCGAGTCGAACAGGATGTAATCGCAGAGGTGGCCTATTTTATCCACCACCTGGCGGGCGTTATAGACCGTGCCGTCGTAGGTCCCCAGCTGGATCACCGCCAGACGAAACGGGCGGGAGGCATTGGCTTTCTCAGGCGCCGCTTCGCGGATGAGATCCCGCAGGTAATGCTCATCAAAGCAGCGCTCGTCAATGCCGCCGATAAAACCGAACGGATTGCGCGCGGCTTCAAGATAGACCGGCGTCGCCCCCGCCTGAATCAGCGCCCCGTGATGGTTTGACTTGTGGTTGTTACGATCGAACAGCACCAGATCGCCGCGGGTCAACAGCGCATTGGTCACGACTTTGTTGGCCGCCGAGGTGCCGTTGAGGACGAAGTAGGTTTTATCCGCATTGAACACTTTCGCAGCGAACTTCTGCGCGTGCTTGGCCGACCCTTCGTGGATCAGCAGATCGCCTAATTTCACGTCGGCGTTGCACATGTCGGCGCGAAAGACATTTTCGCCAAAAAAGTCATAGAACTGACGGCCTGCAGGGTGCTTTTTGAAAAACGCCCCGTGCTGATGCCCCGGACAGGCAAAAGTGCTGTTATCCATCTCGACGTACTGGGTCAGAGTATTGAAAAACGGCGGCAGCAGACGCGCTTCATAATCACAGGCCGCCGCCTCCAGCTCCAGCCACTCCTGATCTTTACCGGCGATCACCGCCTGCACCCCCTCTGGCCTCTCGACCGCCGTCTCACTCAGCAGGTAGACCGGCAGATTAAATCCGCTGCGTCTGAGGAGAGCAAGGATGCCGCTGCGACTGTCCGCCGCGGTGATGACGACTGCCGCCACATCGGTAAAATCGGTACTGTCCAGCGCCACAACGCGACGGTGGGTGGACAAGCGGGTGACCAGCTCGCAGCTGGCGGCAATGTGCATGGATTTCATAAGCGCAAATGCCCGTATCGGGAGTGTAAAAATCTCAGACAAGGAAACCTTGCCCAACGATGTGTCCGGGTCTGACGGATTTCAGCTCCGACCGCCGGACATCAGTAAAAGCAGACGCGTCCGATCTTACTGTTGCCCTACAGTGAGCATACGTGTCCTTCACCGCATGGTGAACAGAGGAGTAAGCGTAGCAAGATGAGGCAGCCCGCGCATCTGTGCGCGACGTCGCTGGCGAGATAATGGCAGTGTCGTCATCGGCGGCCTCATATCAGGGAGGAGAAAATTCGCGCAATCATGGCACCTTTCCCGAACAGGCGCAAGATGAAAACCGTATGCACTTATATCACGGATACACAAGCTTTCACGGCGGGTTAACGTCATAATAATGCGGTTATCAGGGATATTTAACAGGAGTCAGCGTGGTTACAGGACCTTTTATTAACGCCAGCGCGGTGCTGGTCGGCGGTGTGCTGGGTGCCTTGCTCAGTCAACGGTTGCCGGAACGGATCCGCACATCAATGACCTCAATTTTTGGCCTGGCGTCATTAGGCATCGGCATTTTACTGGTCATTAAGTGCGCCAATCTGCCAGTGATGGTGCTGTCGACCCTTGTGGGGACGCTGCTCGGCGAAATATGCAATATGGAAAAAGGCATCAATACGCTGGTCAGTAAACTCCAGCAGTTGATGTCAGCGAAAGGCAAGAAAAAGGCTTCGGCTCATGAGTCTTATATTCAGAGCTATGTGGCGATTATCGTCCTGTTCTGCGCCAGCGGCACCGGCGTCTTCGGCGCCATGCGCGAAGGGATGACTGGCGACGCCAGCATTCTGATTGCTAAAGCGTTTCTCGACTTTTTCACTGCCACCATTTTCGCCTGCACCCTGGGCATTGCCGTCGCCGCCATCAGCGTGCCGATGCTGCTCATCCAGCTGACTCTTGCGGCCTGCGCGGCGATCATTATGCCGCTTACTACCCCGATGATGCTGGCGGATTTCAGCGCCGTCGGCGGTATGCTGCTGGTGGCCACCGGGCTGCGCATCTGCGGGATAAAAATGTTTGCGGTGGTGAATATGCTGCCTGCGCTGGTGCTGGCGATGCCAATTTCAGCGGCCTGGACGCTGTTTTTTGCCTGAAGACGCGTGCTTTTAGCGCAATGTGGTGATAGATTGTTCAGTCTGCTGCAAAACAGATAAATTTCGTTGACGAGGCGCGGCGATTACGGTTTAATGCGCCCCGTTGCCCGGATAGCTCAGTCGGTAGAGCAGGGGATTGAAAATCCCCGTGTCCTTGGTTCGATTCCGAGTCCGGGCACCACTTATTCAGAGAACCCAGCCTATGGCTGGGTTTTTGCTTTTCTACGACCGGACTCTCCATCGAACTCCATTCGATTATTCGCCGCACAGCGGCTCACCCCTTCGGGGCCAGCGCGACACGCGCGCTGTTCAACGCCTGCGGCGTTAGTCCGAGTCCGGGCACCACTTATTCAGAGAACCCAGCCTATGGCTGGGTTTTTGCTTTTCTACGGCCGGACTCTCCATCGAACTGCGTTCGATTATTCGCCGCACAGCGGCTCACCCCTTCGGGGCCAGCGTGACACGCGCGCTGTTCAACGCCTGCGGCGTTAGTCCGAGTCCGGGCACCACTTATTCAGAGAACCCAGCCTATGGCTGGTGTTTGCTTTTCTGCGCCCTATATCTTTGGGTTTCTACCACGCCGTATCCTCTGTGCCATTAAGACCTATTCCCCATAGAATCTTTTCGAAAATACATTTTCAGATATCAGATAACACGCTGATTAAAATCGCCATTTTCTCGCCAAAAGCGGCTAAAACGCCCTTTTCTGGCAATCGATCCACCCAGGTGGCTACCCTGCTTTCCCTCCAGATGGCCAAATAGCATCTTATATTCCATTTGACGCTAACAGGCAGAGAAATGTTCTTTAAATTACCGTTTTCACAGCTCTACCATGCAAAAATATCTTAAACGAGTGGGTAAATGGTTATGTCACTGTTTCATTCCGTGAGCGACCTGATCGGTCATACTCCCCTGCTCCAGTTGCACAAACTGGATACCGGCCCCTGCAGTCTGTTTTTAAAACTGGAAAATCAGAATCCCGGCGGGTCAATTAAAGATCGCGTTGCGCTGTCGATGATTAATGAAGCCGAGCGCCAGGGAAAACTGGCGCCCGGAGGAACGATAATCGAAGCCACCGCCGGCAACACCGGCCTCGGCCTGGCGCTGATCGCGGCGCAGAAAAATTACCGGCTGATCCTGGTGGTGCCGGACAAAATGAGCCGCGAGAAAATCTTTCACCTGCGGGCGCTGGGCGCGACGGTGCTGCTCACCCGTTCCGACGTCAATAAAGGCCATCCGGCCTATTATCAGGATTATGCCCGCCGCCTTGCCGATGAAACGCCGGGCGCCTTTTATATCGACCAGTTTAATAACGACGCCAATCCGCTGGCCCATGCCACCTCCACTGCGCCGGAGCTTTATCAGCAGCTGGAGGGCGATATCGACGCCGTCGTCGTCGGCGTCGGCTCCGGCGGTACGCTGGGCGGGCTTCAGGCCTGGTTTGCTGAACACTCGCCGAAAACGGAATTTATTCTCGCCGATCCGGCGGGTTCCATTCTTGCCGATCAGGTCGATACCGGACGCTACGGCGAAACGGGATCCTGGCTGGTCGAAGGGATCGGCGAAGATTTTATCCCGCCGCTGGCCAGGCTGGAGGGGGTACATACCGCGTATCGCGTCAGCGACCGCGAAGCGTTCCAGACTGCGCGCCAGCTGCTGCAGGTCGAGGGCGTGCTGGCCGGCTCTTCCACCGGCACCTTGCTCAGCGCCGCCCTGCGCTACTGCCGGGCACAAAGCCGTCCGAAACGGGTGGTGACCTTCGCCTGTGATAGCGGCAATAAATACCTGTCCAAAATGTTCAACGATGACTGGATGCGCCAGCAAGGACTGATCGCCCGGCCCGAACAGGGCGATCTCAGTGATTTTATCGCCCTGCGCCATGACGAAGGCGCCACCGTCACGGCCGCGCCGGACGACACCCTGGCCGCAGTCTTTACCCGCATGCGGCTGTATGACATCTCCCAACTGCCGGTGCTGGAGGATGGCCACGTGGTCGGCATTGTCGATGAGTGGGATTTGATCCGCCACGTACAGGGCGATCGCCAACGCTTTTCCCTGCCGGTCAGTGAAGCGATGAGCCGCCATGTTGAAACTCTCGATAAGCGTGCGCCAGAGAGCGAACTGCAGGCTATTCTCGATCGCGGTCTGGTGGCGGTGATCGCTGACAACGCGCGTTTTCTTGGCCTGGTCACCCGCAGCGATGTACTAACCGCCTGGCGTAACCGAGTCGCACAATAAGGAATTTTTTTATGTCATCTATCCACACCCTGAGCGTACATAGCGGAACCTTCACCGACAGCCACGGCGCAGTGATGCCGCCGATTTACGCCACCTCCACTTTTGCTCAGCCGGCGCCGGGGCAGCATACCGGCTATGAATATTCCCGCAGTGGGAACCCTACCCGCCACGCGCTGGAGACGGCGATCGCCGACCTGGAAAACGGCACGCGCGGCTACGCGTTCGCCTCCGGGCTGGCCGCCATCTCCACCGTGCTGGAGCTGCTGGATAAGGACAGTCACCTGGTGGCGGTCGATGATGTGTATGGCGGCACTTACCGCCTGCTGGAAAACGTGCGCCGCCGTAGCGCTGGTCTGCAGGTGAGCTGGGTGAAACCCGACGACCTGAAGGGGATTGAAGCGGCGATCCGCCCCGATACGCGCATGATCTGGGTGGAAACGCCCACCAACCCGCTGCTGAAGCTGGCGGATCTCAGCGCCATCGCCGCCATCGCGCGACGCCATAACCTGATCAGCGTCGCCGATAACACCTTCGCCTCGCCGGCGATCCATCGCCCGCTGGAGCATGGATTTGATATTGTGGTGCACTCCGCGACCAAATACCTCAACGGCCATTCCGATGTCGTCGCCGGCCTGGCGGTGGTTGGCGATAACTCCGAGCTCGCGGAAAAGCTTGGCTATCTGCAGAATGCGGTAGGCGGTGTACTCGACCCGTTCAGCAGCTTCCTGACGCTACGTGGTATCCGTACCCTGGCGCTGCGGATGGAGCGCCACAGCGCGAACGCGCTGCAGCTCGCCGAATGGCTGGAACAGCAGCCGGAAGTGGAGCGAGTCTGGTTCCCCTGGCTGGCCTCGCACCCGCATCATCAGCTGGCGCGCCAGCAAATGGCGCTGCCCGGCGGCATGATTTCGGTGGTGGTGAAGGGTGATGAAGGTTACGCCGAGCGCATTATCAGCAAGCTGCGCTGGTTTACGCTTGCGGAGAGCCTGGGCGGCGTGGAGAGTCTGGTGAGCCAGCCCTTCAGCATGACCCATGCCTCGATCCCGCTGGAGAAACGTCTGGCGAATGGCATCACGCCCCAGTTGATCCGCCTGTCGGTGGGGATCGAAGATCCCAACGATCTGATTGCCGACTGGCAGCAGGCGCTGCGGGAGGAGTGATTATTCCGACGCGCGGGTCATTGTCAGCGCGTCGGCCATTCCCTGCTGAAGATGGGCAATAAACTGCGTCAGCTTCGGCAGGGGCCGACGATCCTGGCGCCAGAGCAGATGCACGGGTCTCGGCTGCGGGGTCCAGGCCTCCAGCACCCGCACCAGGCTGCCGCTGGTCAGCGCATCGGCCAGCAGCACCTCCGGCTGCATCAGCAGCCCGGCCCCGGCGATTGCCGCCTGGCGCAGCGCGTAACCATCATTGCAGCGTAAAATCGCATCGCGTTTCCAGCGCACTTCCCCCTCTATGCCCGGCAGTCGCCACTCATTGCGGGCGGTCCAGACCGTATGGGACAGGCAGAGATGATCGGCGAGATCCTCTGGCGTCCCGGGGGTCCCGTAACGCGCCAGATAAGCCGGCGCGGCGCAGATCACCATCCGATACGGCGCCAGATAGCGGGCCACCAGATCCTCCTGATGGATCTCGCCAATCCTGATCGCCAGATCGACCCCCTCATCCACCAGATCGACCATCCGGTTAGTCAGATCCAGTTCCACCCGGACCGCAGGCCAGGCCTGCAGGAAGGTGGCGGTCAGGGGCGCGATCACGCTGGCGCCAAACGAGGTGGGGGCGCTCACCCGCAGGGTGCCGGCGGGCGCCAGCCGCAGCCGCTCGACCGCGCTTTCGGCGATGGAGACCTGCTCCATCACCCGTTTCGCTTCGTCAAAATAGACCCGCCCGGCGTCGGTGAGGCTCTGGCGTCGGGTGTTACGCTCCAGCAGACGCGTCGCCAGCTGGCTTTCCAGCTGGGCGATATATTTCCCGACCATCACCGCCGACAGCCCCAGGCGCGACGCCGCCCCGGTAAAGCTGCCGCACTCCACCACGGCAATAAACGTCTCCATCCCTCGCAGCTTATCCATATTGCTAACCTCTGGTTAGTAATGTTCTAACTTTTAGCCAGTTTATCCGATATTCGTTTTATTAAAGAATAGCGTCTCACCTCATCAGGAGACAGCCATGAAAATTATCGTTATCGGTGCCAGCGGCACCATCGGTCGCGCGGTCAGCGAAGAGCTGAGCCAGAGACATGACGTTATCCGCGTCGGCCGCACCCGGGGAGATTATCAGGTGGATATCACCTCGCAGGAGAGCGTCGAGGCGCTGTTTGCCCAAACGGGCGAAGTAGATGCGATTGTCTCCACCACCGGCAATCTGCACTTTGGGCCGTTAAGCACCATGACCGACAGTCAGTTCAACCTCGGGCTGCAGGACAAACTGCTGGGGCAAATTCGCCTGGCGCTGATCGGGCAGCATTTCCTGCGTGACGGCGGGTCGATTACTCTGGTCAGCGGTATTGTCGCCCAGGAGCCCATTGCTCAGGGGGTCAATGCCACGACGGTCAACGCCGGTCTGGAGGGCTTTGTGCGCGCCGCCGCCTGCGAACTGCCACGCGGGATCCGCATCAATCTCATTAGCCCCACCGTGCTCAGCGAGTCGCTGGCGGCCTACGGCGACTTTTTCCCGGGCTTTGCCAGCGTCCCCGCCGCCGCCGTGGCGCAGGCCTATCGTCGCAGCATTGAAGGCGTTCAGACCGGCCGCATCTACCCGGTCGGCTACTAGCCTGCGCCGGCCCGCCGGGGCCGGCGCTTACATCAGGCCGTCATTGCAGGTACACTGACGGCTGATTGTCTCCGACCGAAAAACTGATGTTGAAAAAATTACCTTTTATTATCCCGCTTTTGGCGCTTATCGCGCTGCTGGTCTGGTGGTTCACCCCGCATTACACCGCAGATGAAGAAGCCTACTACCGGGCAGTCTTTTGCATGATCGATCATGACGACAGCCGCCAGTTCCTCCACGATATGCAAAATATCGTCGAAGGGGGAAATTCTGACTATGCATTGCATAAAACCCATTACCTGCCGGCGCTGGGGCAGCGGATGCTGGACACCTGGCGCCAGCTCAGCGCGCAGGAGCAGCAAACACTGGGCGAAGATCGGCAGCGCTGTGGCGAGATATTGCGCGAAAAACAGCAGGGAAAATCATCCTGATGGGGGCGAAATCGCAGTATATCTTCAGCGTCGAATGAGATTGTGCTGTTGGTAGCCAGATGACCGCCATAAAACACCCCGCTCTTGCGGGGCCGCGATATGACGTTTTTTTCTGCTGCGACATACTATAAAAAGTAGTTGATCTGGTACGAACTAACTCTTATTTTGCTTCTCAGTTTTCAAAATGAGATAAAACTGATGCCAGTCATTATTGCCAGTAGTATTAAAGAAGCCAACGCATTGATTAACGGTGGGAAATACAGGGAAATTATTCTCAACTTCGATATTGATGCCGATGACTTTTTCTCTCTCGCCAGCCATTCTGCTGGGACAAAAATCTCCATCTCCGACCGAAACGATCGCTCTCCGGTAAAATCAGAAAAATAATTAACCCGCGAGGGACATTTATGTGGTTGTTTATTGGCACCTTTGCGGTTGCTTTTCTCGCAGCGCTGATGCTGGTCTGGCTGGATGACCGGATCGCCGAGACAGATTGACCCTGGCGCTGGACGCTAACGTCAGTTCCTCCCGCTCTCGCCGCGAAGGGCTGTGCGCCGTCGTTACGCGGCGCACAGCAGAGTCATTACAGGGAGGCCGCCAGCCGCTCAACGGCCGTCAGCAACCCGGCCTCAGACACCGTGGAGTAGGAGAGACGCAGAGTACGGGTATCCGGCTTATCGTGATAGAACGCTTCGCCAGGAACGTAGACTACGCCGTTTTCCAGCGTTTTCTTCATCCATTCCATGGTATCGAACGGATAGCGGAAACGCGCCCACAGGAACATGCCACCCTGCGGGCGGCTGAATTCCAGGTGCTCGCCAAGGCGGCTTTCCAGCGCGTCGGCCAGCGCCACACACTTCTTGCGGTAGTCTTCGCGAATCAACGCAATCTGGTTCTCCAGCCGGTTCATGCCAAGGTACTCCGCGGTGATCACCTGCGACAGCATATTGGTATGCAGATCCGCCGCCTGCTTGACGATCACCGTCTGCTGCGCCAGCCAGACCGGCATCACGGCCCAGCCGATGCGCATCCCCGGCGCGAGGATCTTCGAAAAGGTCGAGGTGTAGACCACCTGATCTTCACAGCCCAGCTCAACCGCGTGCTGATAGAGCGGGCGTCGAACGGCGTCAGTGAAGCTAATTTCGCCATAGGGATCGTCTTCCAGAATGACGAAGTCATATTTTTTCGCCAGTTCAACCAGGCGACGACGACGCGTCTCGCTCAGCGTTTTGCCGCCGGGGTTGCCGAACGTCGGCACCAGATAAACGGCTTTGACGCGGGTGGTCTCCAGCAGGTCGGCCAGTTGCTCCACCAGCATCCCGTCATCATCGGTGTCGACACTGAGAATATTGGCCTGCGCCAGCTGAAACACCTGCAGCGCCGCCAGATAGGTGGGACGTTCAACGACGATAGTGTCACCTGGATCGAGCAGCGTACGAGCAACGATATCCAGCGATTGCTGCGAGCCGGAGGTGATATAGACCTGAGCGGGAGAACAGGTCACGCCACGGGAGTGACAGATTTCACTCACCGCCTGACGTAGCGGCGGGTAGCCCTCCGTCAGACCGTACTGGAATGCGTCATGAAAACGTTCGCTCATCACCTTCTGCACCGCCAGCTCCAGGCCTTCGGTATCAAACAATTCCGGGGCCGGAATGCCGCCGCCAAGCGAGATCACGCCGGGCAGTTTACTGTGCTTGAGAAGTTCGCGGACGGCGGAGGGCTTGAGTTCACCCGCGCGGGCGGCGAGACGCCGATCGTGCATACTATTTTCCTTTTCTGTCTTGTTGTTGTGTTAATTATCTTCGCTTCGTTGCAGGTGTTCCCCGGCGGCGCTGACCATGCCGGGGCTATCCTTTTCTGTACGTTGTCACCCGGACAGGGGTATGCCGCTACCCGGGTTTCGCACGTCATGCTTTGTCTTTCAAAACGATTAACGGCTCGATATCGCTCTCTTTTTTCACCACCAGCGACGAATCGCCGCGCAGGCAGGTACCGCCGTAGTTACCGCCGACGGTAAATGTGCACACCTGAATGTACTTACCGTCCACTTTCGGCAGGCACCACAGCTGCTGGTAGATATTCTTGCGATCGACAAACTGGCCGCTGGTCTTATCCAGAACCTCATCCTGAGGACCGATCAAATCGATATTGTTCCCGCAGCGTCCGGAAATGGGCTTCACGGCATAGCCGGTTTTCGCCAGCTCGTCGTTAACCACAAAATCGGTATCCAGCAGATAGCGATGATGCGGGAACAGCGACCACAGCACTGGCAGAATCGCTTTGTTGCCCGGGATCACCGTCCACAGGGGTTCGAATACCAATACTTCAGGACGCAGCAGGACGTCAATCAGCCGCACCTCATTCTGCGGATGTCCGGTACGAATCGGCACCGCCGCGTACTCATCGGCGCTGACTTCGCGCACCTGCTCAATGGCGGTTTCCCATGCCCAGGTTTTCCAGACGCAGTTGACCAGCCGCCCGTCAGCGTCAATCAGCTGGCCGGCAGCGTCCCAGCGCAGCTCATCAAGGCCAAAGAGAATTTTGCTCTCAAAACCGGCCTGGGTCAGCGAACGCTGAATAAATTTCGCGTGGTAATTCTCTTCCAGATCCTTGTCCTGCATGATGTGGACGAAGGGCCGCGCCCGGCTGTGTTTCCACGCCCCCGCCAGCTCATCGAGCAGACCTTCCGCCGGATTGTGGCCGGTGCCGTAGTAGCCCTGCTTCAGCCACTGCTCAAGGATCAACCCGCCTTCGGTATGGCAGGAGGCGGAGTCGGCATTGTATTCGTACACCTTCAGCCCGCGCTCGTCCATGCAGAAATCCATGCGCCCGGTGATCATATGATGACGACGGCGCTGCCAGGAGAGACGCAGACGCGGCCAGAGGATTTTCGGGATATCAAACAGCGCCAGCAGGTTATCATCCTTCATCACCTTATCGGTGGCGTGCAGATACATCAGGTGTAGCTCGTTAGTGGCTTTGATCAGCTCCTGTTCGGCGCTTTCGCTGATGGTGAAATACTGGTAGGGATCCTGGTTGATGAAATGGCCGTTGGCCGCCACGTAGGCTTTCTGCAGCGGATCTTTCTCGTTCAGCCATTTGCCGCGGAACTGGCCGTTGTTCGGCAGCCGCGCGCCTTTGATCGCCATCGCCTCGCCCGGCAGCACCGGCTGCGGCAGGCTGTGTTCGGTATCGGCGGTCTGGATCATCCAGCCTAAAATTTCGGTATCGGTAAAGGTATCTTTGATGGTGTACCGGCCGGCGTTGACCTCGAGGGTCAGCTCGCGGGTCCACTGCTGGCCCTGCGGCAGCGGCGAGTGAATGACGTTCTGCTCGGCGATACGCACTTTATTGCCGACAAGCTGGGTGATCACCGCGACGTGGCCGGTGTGCTTAAACTCGCCTCCCTTCTGCCAGATCAGTAACGAACCGGCGATGGGCGGACGGCGGGAACCGTTGGCGAAGGCCTGCAGCGGCAAAATATTGTCATTGACCACTTCACGCAGGAAACGCAGGGAGAAGATTTCATATGCCATCCCCACATCGGTAAAGACAAACCCGTAGGTCAGGAACAGAAAGCGGCGTGCAAACTCGACGCACTGCCATTTATGCCCCATATACTCATTGCCGATGTAGCTGCGAAACGTCGCATCATCCGGGTAGTCTTGCGGATTTAAGCTACTGTAATTCGATGAATAAATCGCCACGCCGCCGGGCGCGTAGCCTAACAATGTCCCAAACGGGGCGTCACTGCTTGTCGATCCTTTGCTCATTTAGCCTGACCTCAAATTAATGCAGCCCGGGCAGTTGGCGAAACAAAACTCCCTCTTCTTA
>NZ_PJDK01000050.1:0-40230 GCF_002837615.1 Klebsiella sp. X1-16S-Nf21 | reverse complement strand
TTGCCTGGCGGCGATAGCGCGGTGGTCCCACCTGACCCCATGCCGAACTCAGAAGTGAAACGCCGTAGCGCCGATGGTAGTGTGGGGTCTCCCCATGTGAGAGTAGGGAACTGCCAGGCATCAAATTTAGCGTGCTGATATGGCTCAGTTGGTAGAGCGCACCCTTGGTAAGGGTGAGGTCCCCAGTTCGACTCTGGGTATCAGCACCACTTTTTAGGTTAAAGTTCGGCACGTTGTAAAGAATTTGCCTGGCGACAATAGCGCGGCGGTCCCACCTGACCCCATGCCGAACTCAGAAGTGAAACGTCGTAGCGCCGATGGTAGTGTGGGGTCTCCCCATGTGAGAGTAGGGAATCGCCAGGCATCAAATAAAACAAAAGGCCCAGTCGAAAGACTGGGCCTTTTGTTTTTGTTATATCTGTTGTTTGACGATGAGCGCTCTCCGGAGCAGGACAAATCCGCCGGGAGCGGATTTGAACGTTGCGCAGCAACGGCCGGAGGGTAGCGGGCAGGACGCCCGCCATCATTCCCAGGCATCAAATAAAACGAAAGGCTCAGCGGAAGACCGGGCTTTTTTGTTTTTTGCGGCCAGACGCGCCGCCAGCTCCCCCGGTGGCGCTGCGCTTACCGGGGCTACAGACCCCGTAGCCCGGAAAAGGTGCGCAGCACCGCCTCTGGGGAAAGCAGCGGTCATATCAACGTAAATGAAAGGCCCAGTCGTGTGACTGGGCCTTTTGTCTTTCTGGCGACTGAGCCGAAGGGAACGCCTCCAGGCTGAGCATTTGTGGAGCGGAGTTGCTAACGAGTCAGCGCGACGATCCCTAACGTGAGGCCGGCTACCGCGGCGGCCCCCCCGGCGATCGCACCTGCGGTGTCCCAGTTGTCTTCTGTTGTGCCTTTCATACAGGTATTGGTGTGGACTAAGCGGCCTTGCGAGTCATAAACCGGCACGCAAGGAGAGTCATGGGCACAGCCTGCCAGCAGAGATGCCAGCAGCGCCACGATTAAATACTTTTTCATGATATTACCTCTGGATAATCCGCAGGGTTGTACTGAGAGCCAGTGCAGAACGGAATGGCTTATTTTATCACCGCGGATTGTCCGGCCCGGATGCCGAAATCATCTCAATTTATGAGCCGCGTAAATATCGTGAAGATAAGCCCGGGAATATGCAGAAAAGATGGAGAGAAAGATTGTGATTCAGCGATGCTGCGTGCGATGGCGGTTGCCAGACTGCGGGGAGTTTAGTTTAGCTGGCGACCAATATTCCATGCAAAAAAAAGCGCCCGGAGGGGGCGCCTTCAAGACATAGCCGAATTATTCAGCGTGCCGGGTAAAGCGTCGCCTAACGACCACGAAGAACACCGGGACAAAGAAAATCGCCAGCAGTGTCGCGGTAAGCATCCCGCCCATCACGCCGGTGCCCACTGCATTCTGAGCCCCGCTACCGGCACCATGGCTAATCACCAGCGGCATAACCCCGAGGATAAAAGCCAGAGATGTCATAAGAATAGGGCGCAGACGCATCCGCGATGCCTCCAGCGTGGCCTCAATGATCCCTTTCCCTTCTTTCTCCATCAGATCCTTGGCGAACTCAACGATCAGGATCGCATTCTTTGCCGACAAACCGATCGTAGTCAAAAGACCGACCTGGAAGTAAACGTCATTATTCAGCCCACGCAGCGTGGCGGCTAACAGCGCGCCAATGACCCCCAGTGGAACCACTAACATGACTGAGAAGGGGATCGACCAGCTCTCATACAGCGCTGCCAGGCACAGGAAGACGACTATCAATGAGATGGCATAAAGTGCAGGCGCCTGGTTGCCGGAGAGCCGTTCCTGGTAAGACATCCCGGTCCAGTCGTAACCGATGCCGCTCGGCAGTTTACTGGCCAGTTGTTCCATCAGGGCCATGGCTTCCCCGGTACTTTTTCCTGGCGAGGCTTCACCGAGGATCTCCATGGACGGCAAGCCGTTGTAGCGCTCCAGACGCGGCGAGCCATAGATCCAGCGTGAAGTGACAAAGGCGGAGAACGGAACCATTTCGCCGTTGGCGCTACGAACGTACATGTTGTTAATGTCGCTCGGCAGCATACGGAAATGGGCATCAGCCTGGACGTACACTTTTTTCACGCGGCCGCGGTCGATAAAGTCATTGACGTAGTACCCCCCCAGCGCCGCGGATATCGTTTCATTGATATCGGAGAGGGATACGCCCAGCGCCTGCGCTTTTTCCTGATCGACATCCAGTTTGAACTGCGGCGTATCTTCCAGCCCATTGGGCCGTACCCGGACCAGCTGATCCGGATGCTGTTTCACCATACCGAGCAGTTGGTTTCGCGCCTGGGTCAGGGCGGTATGGCCAAGTCCACCCTGGTCGATCAGCTCAAAGTCGAAGCCGGTGGCGGTACCCAGCTCAATAATGGCCGGCATGTTGAACGGGAAAACCATGGCGTCTTTTATCTGGCTGAAGGCCACGGTGGCCCGTTTAATAATCGACTCAACGTTGTTTTCATCACCGCTACGCGCTTCCCAGGGTTTCAGGCTGACAAACGCCATGCCGGAGTTTTGCCCCTGGCCGCTGAAGCTGAAGCCGTTAACGGTAAAGACGCTTTCAACATTGGCCTTCTCGTTATGCAGATAGTAGTCGGTTACGGTATCCAGCACCTTCTGCGTGCGCTCCTGGGTCGCGCCGGAAGGCAGCTGGATCATGGTCAGGAAGACGCCTTGATCCTCGTCGGGCAGAAAGGACGTGGGCAAACGCATGAACAACACGGCCATCCCCACGACTATCACCAGGTAGATCACCAGATAACGGCCTGTTCCACGCAGAATGCCGCTAACGCTGTTGGTATAGTGATTGACGCTCTGGTCAAAGCGGGCGTTAAACCAGCCGAAAAATCCTTTTTTCTCATGGTGTTCGGCTGAGGCTGGCTTCAACAACGTGGCGCAGAGCGCCGGCGTCAGTACCAGCGCAACCAGCACGGAGAGCGCCATGGCGGAGACGATAGTGATCGAAAACTGACGATAAATCGCGCCAGTCGAGCCGCCGAAAAAGGCCATCGGGACGAATACCGCAGAGAGCACCATGGCGATACCCACCAGCGCCCCCTGGATCTGCGACATCGACTTTTCTGTCGCTTCTTTTGGCGAGAGCTTCTCCTCAACCATTACACGTTCGACGTTTTCCACCACCACGATGGCGTCATCGACCAACAGGCCTATCGCCAGGACCATGCCAAACATCGTCAGGGTGTTGATGGAGTAGCCAAACATCGACAGTACCGCAAAGGTACCCAACAGCACGACAGGAACGGCAATCGTCGGAATGAGCGTTGCGCGCATGTTCTGCAGAAACAGATACATGACAAGAAAGACGAGGATAATTGCCTCAAAGAGCGTTTTAACCACTTCGTGGATGGATATTTTGACGAAAGGGGTCGTATCGTACGGATAGACAACCTTCATCCCCTGAGGGAAGTAGGGCTGTAGCTCGGCCAGCTTCGCTTTAATCGCGGTGGCAGTATCCAGCGCGTTGGCGCCGGTCGCAAGCTTAATACCCAGACCAGAGGCGGGTTTACCGTTAATTCTCGCGACGACGTTGTAGTTTTCTCCCCCCAGCTCAATGCGGGCGACGTCTTTCAGATGGACGACCGAACCATCGGCATTGACCCGGAGTGTAACCTTGCCAAACTCCTGCGGATCTTTAAGCCGCGTCTGAGCGATGATCGACGCGTTCAGTTGCTGACCTTTCAGCGCCGGCGTACCGCCCAACTGACCCGCGGCGATCTGATCGTTCTGAACCTTCAGCGCATTGATGACGTCGACCGGCGTGAGGTTGTATTTATTCAGCAAATTGCCGTCCAGCCAGACGCGCATGGCGTACTGCGCGCCGAACAGCTGCACATCGCCCACGCCGTTGAGGCGGCTGATAGGGTCTTTCACGTTGGAGGCGACATAGTCAGAAATATCGTCCTGGGTGGTGGCCGGGTTATCAGAGATAAAGCCGGCAACCAGCAGGAAGCTGCTGCTGGATTTTTCGACGCTAATCCCTTGCTGCTGTACTTCCTGAGGCAGCAGCGGCGTAGCCAACTGCAGTTTGTTTTGCACCTGCACCTGGGCGATATCCGGATCGGTGCCGGACTTAAAGGTGAGCGTAATGGTTACCGAGCCAGCGGAGTCGCTGGTTGACGACATATACATCAGGTTGTCGATACCGTTCATATTCTGTTCGATAACCTGAGTGACCGTATCCTGCACGGTTTGGGCATCCGCACCCGGGTAGGTGGCGGAGATCGCCACCGCAGGGGGCGCAATCGTCGGATACTGCGCTATCGGTAGCTGCAGGATGGCCAGGCCGCCGGCAATCATCATAATGATGGCCAGCACCCAGGCGAAGACCGGTCGATGGATAAAAAACTTAGACATGGCTGAGTATCCTTATTGTGCGGCCGGTGCCGCACGCTCCGCTTCCGCTTTGACGGTGACGCCTGGACGGACTTTCTGTAAGCCGCTGACAATCACTTTATCGCCCGGCTTCAGCCCGCTGGTGATGAGCCATTTATCGCCAACGGCCTGAGTCGCGACCACTTCCCGGGTTTCAACCTGGTTTTTGTCATTCACCAACATCACGGAGGCATCGCCCCGCGGCGTGCGGGTCACTCCCTGCTGCGGCACCAGGATGGCCTGTGGATCGACACCTTCGTCTATGCGAGCACGGACGAACATCCCCGGCAGCAGGGCATGCTGCGGGTTAGGGAAGATAGCGCGTAGCGTGATAGAGCCCGTGCTTTCATCGACAGTGACGTCAGAGAACTGCAGCGACCCTTTAAGCGGATAGGCCTGGCCGTTCTCCATCACCAGCTCAACGCTTTTTGTATCACCGCCGCGCTGCAGGCTTTCCTGCTTAAGGCGCATAAAGTCATTGCTGGACTCCGTCACGTCGACATAGATGGGGTCGAGCTGCTGGACGGTGGCCAGGGCATCCGACTGACCGTTGGTGACCAGCGCGCCCTCGGTGACGCTCGATTTGCCGATGCGCCCGCTTATGGGGGAGGTCACTTTGGTGTAGGCCAGGTTGATACGGGCGGTGTCTACGGCGGCTTTGGTGGCGATGACGTCGGCGTCGGCCTGGCGTGCAGTGGCCACCGCCTGATCGTATTCCTGCTGGCTGATATATTTGGTACCCAGCAGTGGAACGTAGCGTTTCACCGTCAAATGGGCGATGGCGGCTGCGGCTTCGGCCTTGGCCTCATCGCCTTTCGCGCTGTTCCAGGCGGCCTGATAGGTTGCCGGATCGATCTGATAGAGCGACTGACCTGCTTCGACATCACTTCCTTCAACAAAGTTACGCTTCAGGATGATACCGCTCACCTGGGGGCGGACTTCCGCCACGCGAAAAGCAGAGGTGCGGCCTGGCAGTTCGGTGGTGACCGACAACGGCGCACTGTTCACGACATGGACCGTCACCTGCGGCGCCTGTGCATGGGGTTGCGGGTTGCCCGAATTATCGCAGCCGGTAAGCAACAAGGCAGAGATAATTAAACCGGATAAAAGTGTCACTCTGGCGTGAGTTGTCATTGCGGTTCCTTATAGATTACGAGCCAAATTCGGCGGCGAATCTGTGAAAGAAAGAGGGAATCAAAAAGCAGTTTGCCATCCTACAAATAAACGCCATTGGATGTAAGAGATACTTATTTTTAAGCAATCAGCAAGGCACGCAAAAACAAAAAAATGGCCGATCTGTTTTTACTATTTATCTTAATTGTAAAACATAATAAACAGACATTGTTTTAATGAATGAGTTGGCTATTAATATTCATTAAGGTGATTCGTTGGTTTTCTACATCAGAATTAGCTTGTCTGCATTTTTGCTAAATAATATTGTGCACCGAATGTTAGATTAAGGGATCTTCAGAAAAATCTATATTGCCTGTTAATCGGGAACTGAGATCTTATATGGCGAGAAAAACCAAAGAGGAGGCGCTGCGCACGCGGCAGCTCCTGATTGAGTCCGCGATCCAGCAGTTCGCCCTGCGGGGGGTGACCAATACGACCCTGACGGATATCGCTGATGCGGCGGGGGTGACTCGCGGTGCCGTATACTGGCATTTTGCCAGTAAGACCGAGTTGTTTAATGAGATGTGGCAGCAGCAGCCACCGCTCAGGGATTTGATTCAGCAAAACCTGGCGACAAGGAATGAGCAGGAGCCCTTAAAAGATTTGCGCCAGCGATTTATTGCTGGCCTGCGCTATATTGCTGAGAATCCTCGCCAGCGTGCCCTGATGCAAATCCTTTATCAACGCTGTGAGTTTGCCAGCGATATGTTATCGGAGAGCGAAATTCGCCAACGCATTGGATTTAACTATTCCGTTATTGGCGGCATTCTGCAGCGCTGTGTGCGTAACAATATATTGCCAGCCGAAACAAATATCGACGTGATATTAATTGTTTTACATAGCGCCTTTTCCGGCTTGATTAAAAACTGGCTGCTTGAACCGCAACGCTTCGATCTGTATCAGCAGGCACCTGCGCTGGTGGATAATATTATGGCGGTGGTCTGTGTTGCTCGTTTATCGCAGGAGCCTGTACTGCGGGTAGTGAATCAGTAATGTGTTCTGTCGGCGCAGATAATAAAAAAGGCGCTTCCCCATGCCGAAGAGCGCCTTTTATATCAAGCAAGCAACTGACTAGTATCAGTTCATGCCGTATTTTTTCAGTTTTTTACGCAGTGTACCGCGGTTGATGCCCATCATCAGGGCTGCGCGGGTCTGGTTACCACGGGTGTATTGCATCACCATGTCCAACAGGGGCTGTTCAACTTCAGCCAGTACCAGCTCATACAGGTCATTCACATCCTGACCGTTCAGTTGAGCAAAATAGTTCTTCAGTGCCTGTTTAACCGAGTCACGCAGGGGTTTTTGAGTTACCTGATCCTGAGAGTTAACGGTAGAAACGGTCAGTACGTCAGAATTTACGCGTTGTTCGAACATAGTTCTGTCAGCTCTTTATTTCTATTACGCAAAATTTTCGAAGTATGCCTCCAACGCCTCCAGCTGTTCGCTGGCATCCTCAATGGCGTTGAATGTGCGCCGAAACTGGTCATCTGGAGCATGTTCCTGAAGATACCAGGAGACGTGTTTACGCGCGATTCGGTACCCTTTTGCCTGACCGTAAAAGTCATGCAATTCCCGAACGTGCGCACAAAGCAAGCGCTTAACCTCTGCCAGTGGCAGCGGGGGCAGCAGCTCTCCAGTGTCCAGATAATGCTGGATTTCCCGAAAGATCCAGGGTCTTCCCTGAGCTGCACGGCCTATCATCAGGGCATCAGCCCCTGTATAGTCGAGCACAGCTCTGGCTTTAAGCGGGTCAGTAATGTCACCATTCGCGATAATCGGAATGGAAACTTTCTGCTTAACTGCCCGAATACTGTCGTACTCAGCGTCTCCGTTAAACAAGCAGGCGCGGGTGCGTCCGTGAATAGTCAGAGCCTGAATGCCACACTCTTCGGCCAGTTGGGCAATCTCTACGCAGTTACGGTGTTCCGGTTCCCAACCGGTGCGAATCTTGAGAGTCACAGGAACGTCCACCGCGTTGACGACCGCCGTCAGGATTGACTTCACCTGCTCGGGGTACTGCAAGAGGGCTGAACCTGCAAGCTTGCGATTCACCTTTTTCGCCGGGCATCCCATATTGATATCTATAATCTGGGCGCCACTTTCCACGTTAATCCGCGCGGCTGCAGCCATCTCTTCCGGTACGCTACCGGCGATTTGCACGGTACGAATACCGGGCTCATCAATATGCACCATCCGTAAACGGGACTTGTCGCTCTCCCACACCTGTGGATTAGAGGACATCATCTCGGAAACGGTTAAACCCGCTCCCATCTCATAGCACAGCGTCCGGAATGGTCTGTCAGTAATGCCAGCCATGGGCGCTGCGATCAGGCGATTTCTGAGCTGGTGGTGTCCGATGCGCATGAGTTAAGAAATGACCATACTGTGACTGCAAGGCGGCGTATATTACGCATTTTTTGCACGAGATGAAAGGCCAAACTTTGAGCAATCCTCTGTTGCAGATCAATGAATCCGGGACTAGCGTAAAAGCGATGAATAAATACTTATATTAATCATTACGTTAATTGATGATGGGTAATTTGTGTCCATTTATAAAATCGTAAAACTTCTCGATTTTTCTTAGATAAACTCGCTACCTGACGGCATAAAACGCTGTTTTTGTAGCCAAAAAAGTACTCTGTAGTGCGATCTGCCTCTCATTTCCAGGCATTATTTGGTGGCTACTGGAAACAAAAATGCGGCCCGCAGGCCGCATTGTGCTTAGTTTTTCCGGCCGGTGATCCGGCACCACTCCTCTTTCTCCACCACCGGGTCGAGGGTGAAGAGCGGGGCGTAGGCTTCGCAGACGCTTTCCGCCTGGCTTGCCAGAATGCCGGAAAGGCCCAGCAGGCCGCCTGTAACCGGCAGGACGCTGATTAATGGGGCCAGCTCACGTAACGGGCCCGCGAGGATGTTTGCGACCACGACATCGGCTTTCATGGCTTCTGGCTGATCCTGCGGCAGATACAGTTCAAGACGCTCGGAGACGCCGTTACGCTGGGCGTTATCACGGCTGGCCTGGATGGCCTGTGGGTCGATATCAATCCCGATCGCTTTAGCGGCACCCAGTTTCAGGGCGGCGATCGCCAGGATGCCGGAACCGCAGCCAAAATCGATAACGGTTTTGCCCTGCAGGTCGAGGCCGTCGAGCCACTGCAGACACATGGCGGTAGTGGGATGAGTGCCGGTACCAAAAGCCAGTCCCGGATCAAGCATCACGTTGACCGCGTTCTCATCGGGGACATCGCGCCAGCTCGGACAAATCCACAGGCGCTCACCGAAACGCATCGGGTGGAAGTTATCCATCCACTCGCGCTCCCAGTCTTTATCTTCCAGCTGTTCAATTTTATGCGCAAAGCCGGCGCCGAGCAGCGGATGCTGCTCCAGTTGGGCGACGACCGCTTTCATATCGGTTTCGGCATCGAACAGGCCGATCACGTCGGTATCGCCCCACAGCCGGGTTTCCCCGGGCAACGGCTCAAATACCGGCGTATCGTGCGTATCCTGGAAGGTGATGGAGACCGATCCGGCCTCCATCAGCGCATCGCTAAGATCTTCTGCGTTCGCGCCGGTAGTATTTAGTTTCAGTTGGATCCATGGCATAGCAAAACTCTTTATTTATCAGTAGTCATCACAGGGGCTGGCGGGACGGGTTGGCCGAAACGGTTCCCGACGACAAAAGCCAACAAACTTAGCAGTAGCGAGGGCACGATAGGATGGAAGCCCAGGAACTGAATATGAAACGTCGCGAGCACGGCATACAGCACGCCGCCCACCAACATCGCGCTGAGCGCCCCGGCAGCGTTTGCTCGCTCCCAGTAAAGGCCCAGCACCAACGGCCATAAAAACACCGCTTCCAGGCCGCCGAAGGCCAGCAGATTGAGCCATATAATCATTTCCGGCGGCCGCCAGGCGGCCAGCATCATTAATATACCCAGCACTAAGGTGGCGATCGTTGAGATCCGCTTGAGCTTCTGCTCATTGCGTTTTTTTGTTGGCTGCGCGCTGAGCCACAGATCTTTAATGATCGTAGCCGATGCCTGCAGTAAATGGGCGTTCACGTTCGACATAATCGCGGCCATCGGCGCGGCTAAAAACAGTCCTGCAGCCCACGGCGGCAGCACCTGGACCATCAACGTGGGGATCACCAGATCGGGCACGGTGAGGCCCGGCAGGACGGCGCGGCCAAGAGCGCCGGCGAGATGCATGCCGAACATCAGAATCGCCACGACGATCGTGCCAATGACAATCCCGCGGTGCACGGCTTTGCTGTCTTTATAGGAGATACAGCGTACGGCGGTATGCGGCAGGCCGATAACGCCGAAGCAAACCAGCACCCAGAACGAGGTCATAAAGGTGGGGGACAGGATATCATCCGCACCGTGCGGCGACACCAGCTGTGGGTCGATCCGCTGCAGTGTGTCCACCGCCTGATGCAGGCCGCCGGCAGCATGGACGACACCAACCAGCAGGACGATCGTCCCGATCAACATCACCATTCCCTGCATCGTATCGTTGAGTACGCTGGCGCGGAAGCCGCCGAAAGCGGTATACAGCGCGATGGTGATCCCAAAGATCAGCAGACCGGTTTCGTACTTGATCCCGGCAGCGGTTTCCAGCAGGCGCGCGCCGCCAATAAACTGCACCGCGATGGCCCCGACAAAGGCCACCAGCAGGCTGACGCTGGCAATCCATACCACCGCGCGGCTTTGGTAGCGCGCCTGCAGCATATCGTTAAGGGTAATAGCATTGTAGCGTCGCGCCAGGATCGCGAACTTCTTGCCGAGGATCCCGAGAGAGAGCCAGATCGTCGGTACCTGGATCATCGCCAGCAGTACCCAACCCAGCCCATATTTATAGGCGGCGCCGGGGCCGCCTATAAACGAGCTGGCGCTAATATAGGTGGCGGTGAGGGTCATGGCTAATACAAACCCCCCCATCGATCGACTGCCGAGGAAATACTCGCTAAGGAAGTTCCCGGTGCTGCGTTTACGCATCGCGTAAATCGACAGCCCGAAGACCACAAACAGATAAGCGATCAGCACCACGATAATCTCAAGCTGCATCGTTATCCTCCAGAGAGATATCACGGAAGATAAAGCGCACCATCGCCCAGCACAGCAGTATAAACAGCAGCGGCACCAGCAGGCAGGCCATTTCAAACCAGTGGGGCAGGCCGGTAAAACCGATACTGACGCCCGGCAGATAGGCCGCCGCCAGCCAGGCGGCAAGATAGAGAAGGGTCAGCCACAGCGCCCAGCGCGCTTCTTTATGGGCCTGAACAAAGCGTTTGTCCATTTTTTGTCCCTTGAGGATGAAGAAAGCGGGGATTGTACCGCATGGAAAAGTCGAGGGGAGAGAAAAAGAAAAAAGGCCGGATTAACCGGCCTTTTGCAGCAAATACAGGATTATTTTTCCTGCAGTCCGAGCTTTTTCTCCAGATAGTGGATGTTAGTGCCACCATGCTGGAAGTTCTCGTCGCTCATAATGCGCATCTGCAGATCGACGTTGGTTTTGATGCCATCGATGATCAGCTCCTGCAGCGCATTCTTCATGCGGGCAATCGCCACGTCACGGCTTTCGCCGTAGCAGATCAGTTTACCGATCATGGAGTCATAGTACGGCGGTACGGTGTAACCGGCGTAGATATGAGACTCCCAGCGCACGCCAAAACCGCCCGGCGCGTGGAAGCGGGTAATTTTACCCGGGCTCGGCAGGAAGGTGTTCGGGTCTTCGGCGTTGATACGGCATTCCACCGCATGGCCTCTGACGACCACTTCATCCTGCTTGATGGACAGCGGCTGGCCAGCTGCAATACGCAGCTGCTCTTTGATCAGGTCAACGCCGGTGATCATTTCGGTAACCGGGTGTTCTACCTGAATACGGGTGTTCATTTCAATGAAGTAGAACTCGCCGTTTTCGAACAGGAACTCGAAGGTGCCCGCTCCGCGGTAGCCGATATCCACACAGGCTTTCGCGCAACGTTCGCCGATGTAGCGACGCAGTTCCGGGGTGATGCCCGGCGCCGGCGCTTCCTCGACCACTTTCTGGTGGCGACGCTGCATGGAGCAGTCACGCTCTGCCAGATAGATAGCGTTACCCTGACCGTCCGCCAGTACCTGGATCTCGATGTGGCGAGGATTTTCCAGGTATTTCTCCATGTAGACCATGTCGTTATTGAAAGCCGCTTTCGCTTCCGCTTTGGTCATGGAGATAGACTGCGCCAGTTCGGCGTCGCTACGCACAACGCGCATACCGCGACCGCCGCCGCCGCCGGAGGCCTTGATGATCACCGGATAGCCAATGCGTTTGGCATGGGCGCGGTTAGCGTCCATATCGTCGGTCAGCGGGCCGTCAGAACCTGGAACGGTCGGGACGCCGGCTTTCTTCATCGCGGTGATTGCGGACACTTTGTCGCCCATCAGGCGGATAGTGTCGGCTTTCGGACCGATGAAGATAAAGCCGGAGCGCTCAACCTGCTCGGCAAAGTTGGCGTTCTCGGAGAGGAAACCATAACCCGGGTGAATCGCTATCGCGCCGGTGATTTCCGCCGCGCTGATGATAGCCGGGATGTTGAGATAGCTTTTTACGGACGGAGCCGGGCCAATACAGACCGTCTCATCCGCTAACAATACGTGTTTTAGATCGCGATCCGCGGTGGAGTGCACAGCGACGGTCTTGATGCCCAGTTCTTTACAGGCACGCAGGATGCGCAATGCGATCTCGCCACGGTTAGCGATGACAATTTTATCCAGCATGTTCGCCTCGTTACTCGATAACTACCAGCGGCTCGTCGAATTCTACCGGTTGGCCGCTTTCGATCAGAATGGCTTTCACCACGCCGGCTTTGTCGGCTTCGATCTGGTTCATCATTTTCATCGCTTCGACGATGCACAGGGTGTCGCCCACGTTAACTTTCTGGCCAACTTCCACAAACGCTTTCGCGTCCGGGCTTGGCGTACGATAGAAAGTACCAACCATCGGGGAACGTACGATGTGACCACTGATTTCCGCTTTTGCCGGCGCTTCAGCTGCAGCAGCTGGTGCGGCAGCCGCGGCGGCAGGCGCCTGAGGCTGCATCATCGGCGCAGCATAAGCCTGCTGCATAACCGGATAGCTTGCGACCGGTGCAGAGCGGCTGATGCGAACAGACTCTTCGCCTTCAGAAATTTCCAGTTCGGAGATACCTGATTCTTCAACCAGCTCGATCAGTTTTTTAATCTTACGAATATCCATGAGTGGGTTCCGTACTCTTTGTTTAGTGTGATTGTGACAGGCGTTTTACCGCCGTCTGTAAAGCGTATGAATAGCCGTCCGCCCCCAGTCCGCAAATGACGCCAGCGGCGACATCTGACAGGTATGAGTGCTGGCGGAAGGGTTCGCGTGCATGCACGTTGCTCAAGTGAATCTCGATAAACGGGATGTTCACGGCAAGCAACGCGTCACGGATTGCTACGCTGGTATGCGCGAACGCGGCCGGATTAATCAGGATATAGTCCACGTTGTCTTTAGCCTGATGAATTCGGTCGATTAACGCATACTCCGCGTTGGACTGCAGGTGATCCAGGCTCACATTCAGCGCCGCCGCCTCAGATGTTAAACGGTTAACAATTTCAGCCAGCGAGAGGGTGCCATACTTATCAGGCTCGCGGGTACCGAGCATGTTAATGTTTGGACCATTCAAAAGCAAAATGTGAAACTTGTCAGCCATCGTGTGGCGATCTCCTGCCATCTTCGGGTAAAAAACAACATATACCTTCAATGCGCCCTTGTCACCTTTTCAGGGTCAGAAAACCCCGTCAGGAAAACCAAAGTCGCACATTATAACGATTTCGTAGCAATTGGCAGCTAAATACTGGTCTTATCAGGGAAGATTATCAACCGCTATCGTAAAAAGAGTCGCGGTTGATAAAAGATCTGCGGGAAACTGCACATTACCGGATTCAGCGCCACCACTGGCGGAACTTCTTATAACGGCATGCCAAAAGCACCACCGCCAGCAGGGCATAAATGATGGGCTGCGGCGAGACGATCTTCACTGACCACAGGTAGTGAATCGGCGCGAGGATCGCCACCAGATAGACGAAATTGTGCAAAAGTTGCCAACGACGGCCCAGTTTTCGCTGCATCGCCTGCGTCGAAGTCGCCGCCAGCGCCAGCAGGATCACCCAGCAGATCATGCCTAACGTCAGATAGGGGCGATTGATAATCTCCGAGCCCAGCAGCGCCAGATTGTTAATGCCCAGCTCCAGCAAGGTGTAGCTGGTCAGGTGCAGCGTCGCCCAGGCAAAACACCATAAACCTAACAGGCGGCGAATGCGAATCAATAATGGCTGCTTCGCATAGCGCGCCAGCGGGGCGACCAGCAGAGTCGCCAGCAGAAATTTAAGCGCCATCCTGCCGGTAAAGTGCTGGATATCCTTGGCCGGATCGGCGCTAAAGTAGCCCTGATGCCCGGCCCAGAACAACCAGACCAGCGGTAAAAACCCCGCCAGGTGGAGGAAGACTTTCAACCACGCGATCTGTTTGACGGTGAAACGCACTAGAAGTTCTCCCGCAAGTTCATACCGCGATACAGTGAGGCCACCTCGTCGGCATAGCCGTTAAACAGCAACGTCGGCTGACGTTTCACATCGAGCACACCGCCTGATCCGATGAACCGCTCGCTGGCCTGCGACCAGCGGGGATGATCGACATGGGGATTAACGTTGGCAAAGAAGCCGTATTCGTCCGGCGCCGCCAGATTCCAGGTGGTCGGCGGCTGCTCGCGCGTCAGCTCAATGCTGACGATGGATTTAATGCCTTTAAAACCGTACTTCCACGGCACGGTCAGGCGGATCGGCGCGCCGTTCTGCGGCGGCAGCGCTTTGCCATACACGCCGACGGTAAGCAGCGTCAAGGGGTGCATGGCTTCGTCAAGTCGCAACCCTTCCACGTAAGGATAAGCAAGTCCCCCGCCGATAAAACGATCTTTCTGCCCGGGCATTTGATCCGGGGCGTAAAGGGTTTTGAAGGCGACATAGCGTGCGTTGCTGGTGGGTTCCACCAGCGCCAACAGTTTATGCAGCGGGAAACCGACCCAGGGAACGACCATCGACCAGGCCTCCACGCAGCGCATACGGTAAATGCGCTCCTCCAGCGGAAAGCGTTTGGTCAGATCGTCATGGTCAAGGGTCAGCGGCTTCGCCACTTCACCGCCGATGGTCAGTGTCCAGGGATCGGTGCGCAGGCTACCTGCGTTCGCCGCCGGGTCGGCTTTATCGAGGCCGAATTCATAAAAGTTATTGTAACCGGCGACCTTATCTTCCGGGGTGAGCGTCAGATTAGCCTGCCACTCGGCGGGTTTAGCAAAGTCCAGGGCCTTGCCCGCCGGGGCCGGCGGGCGGTCATTTCCTTTAAACCAGTCCAGCAGATCGGCCTGCGCGGCGGCGGGAAGCGAAAGCGCCGTCGCGCTGATACCCAACATTTTCAGCACCTGGCGCCGCTTGAGCATAAAAACGGATTCGGCCGTGACGTCGGCTTCCGTCAGTTTTTTTCTTTTCATGGTGTCCTCCGTCATGCGTTTCCCTAAGCATGACGGAGACGACGATTTATCGCGAATATGTCACGAAAAATTGCAGATTAGGATGAGGAGCCGCCGCCGAAGCAGAGGCGCGGTCGTCCAGGAATCATCGGAAAGTGGCGCAAGACGTTTCCTTTACCGCGCATGACCCGGCATCTTTAGCAGGGAAAAGAGGGCGGCAAGCAGGCCAAACGGTAAACCGGTAATAATTTGCGTCGCTGGCGCGGGTTTGCCATCCTGCGTCTAAAATTAAAGCGCTTCTGGCGCAGGCCGCAGGCGGGCAATGATTGGCAAATTTTTTCTGCCGACTATACTCGCTATCGGCATACTTTCGCCGATAATACGCATTCCATTGCCAGACTCGCCATCTTTGATAGTATGCGTCGCGCTTTAAAAGGTTAATGCTAGCGGCAAGGCGCGCGCCAGCACGGGAGCCTGATGGTTCATCGGGCAGTCATTCACTCGCGGAGTTAACACAGGGATGCGATTAACGACGAAGTTCTCAGCCTTTATCACGCTGCTAACTAGCCTGACCATCTTTGTCACGCTGATTGGCGCTTCGCTGAGTTTTTATAACGGCATTGAGAACAAGGTCGAAAACCGGGTTCAGGCGGTGGCGACCATGCTGGATAACCGGCTCATCACCACCTCTTTTGATCAGCTTGAGCCGCAGCTGGATGAGCTGATGACGCCGATCGAGATCGTGCATATCGATTTCATGCTTAACGGCAAACCACTCTACAGCCACTCCCGAACCGACAGCTACCGCCCGCTTGGCAGCCATGAGCAATTCCGTGAGATCACGGTCCCGTCGCTTAAACACCCCGGTATCACTCTGCATCTGGTCTACGTTGACCCAATGGTGAACTATTTCCGCTCGCTGTCGATCACGGCCCCGTTGTCGATCTCCATCGGCTTTATGGTGGTGATTATTTTCTTCGCCGTCCGCTGGATCCGCCGCCAGCTGGCTGGTCAGGAGCTGCTTGAGCTGCGTTCCACGCGCATCCTGAGCGGCGAGCGCGGGCCGCAGGTGCGTGGATCGGTCTATGAATGGCCAGCCAGCACCAGCAGCGCGCTGGATATGCTGCTGTCGGAGCTGCAATTCGCCAGCGATCAGCGCAGCCGTATGGATACGCTGATTCGCTCCTATGCGGCACAGGATTCTAAAACGGGCCTGAATAACCGCCTGTTCTTTGATAATCAGCTGGCCACGCTGCTGGAAGACCAGGAGAAAGTGGGCGCCTACGGCATCGTCATGATGATCCGTCTGCCGGAGTTCGATCTGCTACGGGACAACTGGGGACGGGCGGCCGCCGAAGAGCATTACTTCACGCTTATCAACCTGCTCTCTACCTTTATTATGCGTTATCCCGGCGCGCTACTGGCGCGCTATCACCGTAGCGACTTCGCCGTGCTGCTGCCGCACCGCACGTTAAAAGAGGCAGATAGTATCGCCGGGCTGTTGCTGAAGGCCATGGACGCACTGCCGCCGACGCGCATTCTCGATCGCGACGATATGATGCATATCGGGATCTGTGCTTTCCGCAGCGGGCAATCGACAGCGCAGGTGATGGAGCACGCGGAAGCGGCAACGCGCAACGCGGTGCTGCAGGGTAGCAATAGTTGGTCGGTTTACGATGACACCCTTCCTGAGAAAGGTCGCGGCAACGTTCGCTGGCGGACGCTGATCGAACAGATGCTGAGCCGCGGGGGACCGCGGTTGTACCAAAAACCTGCCGTTACCCGCGATGGCCGGGTGCATCACCGTGAACTGATGTCGCGGATGTACGACGGTAAAGAAGAGGTGATCGCCGCCGAGTACATGCCGATGGTGCTGCAGTTTGGTCTGGCGGAGGAGTATGACCGCCTGCAGGTGACGCGCCTGCTGCCATTTTTAGGCTTCTGGCCTGAAGAAAACCTGGCGTTACAGCTGTCGGTGGAGTCGCTGATCCGTCCCCGTTTTCAGCGCTGGCTGCGCGATGCCTTAATGCAGTGTGAAAAATCGCAGCGTCAGCGGATTATTTTTGAACTTGCGGAGGCAGATGTTTGTCAATATATCGGCCGTCTGCAGCCGGTTATGCGGTTGGTTAACGCCCTGGGCGTTCGGGTGGCGGTCGTTCAGGCGGGACTAACCCTGGTGGGAACCAGCTGGATCAAGCAGCTGGATGCGGAGTTGATCAAACTGCATCCTGGGCTGGCGCGCAACATTGAAAAGCGCAGTGAGAACCAGCTGCTGGTGCAAAGTCTGGTGGAAGCCTGCAAAGGCATGCCTATGCAAGTTTTTGCGACGGGCGTACGCAGCCGCAGCGAGTGGTTAGTGCTGTCCCAATGCGGTGTCACAGGCGGTCAGGGGGAATTTTTTGCGGCCTCACAGCCACTTGACACAAATGTGAAAAAATATTCGCAAAGATACTCGGTTTGATCTGCCGTTTAGCGTGATTTCACGTAGAATAACGCGCGCCATCGTGAAGGGGGTGTGCTTGTCTACTCGCCGGATCATCGCAATGTAAATGCCAGTGACCCTCCTTTGACAGGTTACAAATTCAGGCGTGGAGCGCTGCTGAAGATTTCAGCAATGAACGGAGTCGGAAAAATTTGTAACAAAGGAAATGAACTGCACTAATTTTCACCGCAGCAGGTGATTTTTGCGCCTTGTCGCTGCTGCGTGTGGTTGGTAAAGTAAGCGGATTTTGTTTTCCGCCCCAGCTTTCAGGATTATCCCTTAGTATGTTAAAAAAATTTCGTGGCATGTTTTCCAATGACCTGTCCATTGACCTGGGTACCGCGAATACCCTTATTTACGTAAAAGGACAAGGCATCGTATTGAATGAGCCTTCCGTGGTGGCCATTCGTCAGGATCGTGCCGGATCGCCGAAAAGCGTCGCCGCCGTAGGTCATGAAGCGAAGCAGATGCTCGGCCGTACCCCGGGTAATATCGCGGCGATTCGCCCGATGAAGGACGGCGTCATCGCTGACTTCTTCGTGACGGAAAAGATGCTGCAGCACTTTATCAAACAAGTGCACAGCAACAGCTTTATGCGCCCGAGCCCGCGCGTGCTGGTGTGCGTACCGGTTGGCGCCACCCAGGTTGAGCGTCGTGCGATCCGTGAATCCGCGCAGGGCGCTGGCGCTCGTGAAGTCTTCCTGATCGAAGAGCCGATGGCGGCAGCGATTGGCGCAGGCTTACCGGTTTCTGAAGCGACCGGTTCTATGGTTGTCGATATCGGCGGCGGTACTACCGAAGTCGCGGTTATTTCCCTGAACGGCGTGGTCTACTCTTCTTCCGTGCGTATCGGCGGCGACCGTTTCGACGAAGCCGTGATTAATTACGTGCGTCGTAACTACGGCTCCCTGATCGGTGAAGCGACCGCTGAGCGTATCAAACACGAAATCGGTTCGGCTTACCCGGGCGATGAAGTGCGTGAAATCGAAGTTCGCGGCCGTAACCTGGCGGAAGGCGTACCACGCGGCTTTACCCTGAATTCCAACGAAATTCTTGAAGCGCTGCAGGAGCCGCTGACCGGCATCGTGAGTGCGGTCATGGTTGCTCTGGAGCAGTGCCCGCCGGAACTGGCTTCTGATATCTCCGAGCGCGGGATGGTTCTTACCGGCGGTGGTGCGCTGCTGCGCAACCTGGACCGTCTGTTAATGGAAGAAACCGGTATTCCAGTCGTGGTTGCTGAAGATCCGCTGACCTGCGTAGCGCGTGGCGGCGGCAAGGCGCTGGAAATGATCGACATGCACGGCGGCGACCTGTTTAGCGAAGAGTAGTCAGCCTGAAGGTCTGGGGTGGCTTAGCGGCTGCCCCTGGTCTTTACTGACACGAGAATACGCATAGCCTATGAAGCCAATTTTTAGCCGTGGCCCCTCGCTACAGATTCGCCTTATTCTGGCGGTGCTGGTGGCGCTTGGCGTCATTATCGCCGACAGCCGCTTGGGTACGTTCAGTCAAATCAGAACGTACATGGATACAGCCGTCAGCCCTTTCTACTTTGTCTCTAATGGTCCCCGGGAACTCCTCGACAGCGTATCGCAAACGCTGGCGACCCGCGATCAGCTCGAACTGGAAAACCGCGCGCTGCGTCAGGAACTGTTGCTGAAAAACAGCGATCTGCTGATGCTGGGCCAGTACAAGCAAGAGAACGCGCGTCTGCGTGAACTGCTTGGCTCGCCGCTGCGCCAGGACGAACAAAAAATGGTGACGCAGGTCATCTCAACGGTCAACGACCCCTACAGCGATCAGGTGGTTATTGATAAGGGCAGCGTGAACGGTGTTTACGAAGGCCAGCCGGTTATCAGCGATAAAGGCGTAGTGGGGCAGGTCGTGGCTGTGGCGAAAATGACCAGCCGGGTGCTGCTGATCTGCGATGCCACCCATGCGCTGCCGATCCAGGTCCTGCGTAACGACATTCGCGTGATTGCCGCCGGTAACGGCTGTACTGACGATCTCCAGCTTGAGCATCTGCCGGCGAATACCGATATTCGCGTCGGCGATGTGCTGGTGACCTCTGGTCTCGGTGGCCGCTTCCCGGAAGGGTATCCGGTCGGGGTGGTCTCCTCGGTGAAGCTGGACACTCAGCGCGCCTACACCGTGATTCAGGCGCGTCCGACGGCCGGGCTGCAGCGCTTGCGCTATCTGCTGCTGCTGTGGGGCGCCGATCGCAATGGCGCCAACCCGATGACCCCGGAAGAGGTCCATCGCGTGGCTAACGAGCGCCTGATGCAGATGATGCCGCAGGTGCTGCCTGCGCCGGATGCCATGGGGCCGCAGATGCCGGCGCCAGCCACCGGGCTGACGCCATCGCAGCCGTCTCTGCCTGCAGGGGGGCAATAGTGGCAAGTTATCGTAGCCAGGGACGCTGGGTTATCTGGCTCTCGTTTCTTATCGCGCTATTGCTGCAAATTATGCCCTGGCCGGCGGACATCAGTGTTTTCCGGCCCAACTGGGTATTATTGATCCTGCTGTACTGGATCCTCGCCCTGCCGCATCGGGTGAACGTGGGGACGGGCTTCGTGATGGGGGCTATTCTTGATCTCATTAGCGGCTCGACGCTGGGCGTTCGCGCGCTGTCCTTAAGCATTATCGCCTATCTGGTCGCGCTGAAATATCAGCTGTTCCGTAACCTGGCGCTGTGGCAACAAGCGCTGGTGGTCATGCTGTTATCCCTGGCCGTGGATATCATTGTTTTCTGGGCAGAGTTTTTAGTGATCAACGTCTCTTTCCGTCCGGAAGTATTCTGGAGTAGTGTAGTAAACGGTGTCCTCTGGCCATGGCTCTTCCTGCTGATGCGCAAAGTGCGTCAGCAATTTGCAGTGCAATAAGGTTGATATGACAACTCTGTATCTTGCTTCTGGTTCCCCGCGTCGGCAGGAACTGCTGACTCAGCTTGGTCTCACTTTCGAGCGTCTGGTTCCCGGTATTGAGGAACAGCGCCAGCCGCAGGAGAGCGCCGAGCATTATGTTGTCCGCCTGGCGCGCGAAAAAGCGCAGGCCGGAGTGGCGATGGCATCGCGCGATTTGCCGGTGCTGGGGGCGGATACGATTGTCATTCTTAACGGCGAAGTGCTGGAGAAACCGCGCGACGCTGAACACGCTGCAGCAATGCTGCGTCTGCTTTCCGGCCAAACGCATCAGGTAATGACGGCGGTGGCGCTGGCAGATACGCAGCAGACGCTGGACTGTCTGGTGGTCACGGACGTGACCTTCCGGCTGCTTAGCGAGCAGGATATCGCCGAATATGTGGCCAGCGGCGAGCCTTTAGATAAAGCAGGTGCATACGGTATTCAAGGGTTGGGTGGTTGCTTCGTCAGGAAGATTAATGGCAGCTATCACGCCGTAGTCGGCTTACCGCTGGTGGAAACGTATGAGTTGCTCAGTAACTTTAACTCACTGCGTAAAGAAAAGGGATAAAGATGACGGCTGAATTATTAGTTAACGTAACGCCATCCGAAACGCGCGTCGCGTATATCGATGGCGGTATTCTGCAGGAAATCCATATTGAGCGTGAAGCGCGACGCGGAATAGTAGGCAATATCTACAAAGGTCGTGTTAGCCGAGTGCTGCCGGGAATGCAGGCGGCTTTTGTAGATATTGGTCTCGATAAGGCGGCGTTCCTCCACGCCTCCGATATCATGCCGCATACCGAATGTGTCGCCGGTGAGGAGCAAAAGCAGTTTACCGTACGCGATATTTCGGAGCTGGTGCGCCAGGGCCAGGACCTGATGGTCCAGGTGGTCAAAGATCCGCTGGGCACCAAAGGCGCGCGTCTGACCACGGATATCACCCTGCCTTCCCGTTATCTGGTGTTTATGCCAGGCGCCTCCCATGTGGGAGTATCCCAACGCATTGAAAGCGAAGCCGAGCGTGAGCGGTTGAAAAAGGTTGTCGCAGATTACTGCGACGAGCAGGGCGGATTTATCATTCGCACCGCTGCGGAAGGGGTTCACGAGCAGGAAATGGCCGCCGATGCCGCCTATCTGAAGCGCGTCTGGACCAAGGTGATGGAGCGCAAAAAGCGCAATCAGACCCGTTATCAGCTGTACGGCGAGCTGGCCCTGGCTCAGCGCGTGCTGCGTGATTTTGCCGATGCGCATCTCGACCGTATTCGCGTCGACTCTCGCCTGACCTACGAGGCGTTACTTGAGTTCACCGCTGAATATATCCCGGAAATGACCAGCAAGCTGGAACACTACAGCGGTCGCCAGCCGATTTTCGATCTCTTTGACGTGGAGAACGAAATTCAGCGCGCGCTGGAGCGTAAGGTTGAGCTGAAGTCCGGGGGCTACCTGATCATCGACCAGACCGAGGCGATGACTACCATTGATATCAATACCGGGGCGTTTGTCGGGCACCGGAATCTTGACGATACTATCTTCAATACCAATATCGAAGCCACCCAGGCGATAGCCCGCCAGCTACGTTTGCGTAACCTCGGCGGTATTATCATCATTGATTTCATTGACATGAACAATGAAGACCATCGTCGACGGGTACTGCACTCCTTAGAGCAGGCGCTGAGTAAAGATCGGGTGAAAACCAGCATCAATGGCTTCTCGCAGCTGGGACTGGTGGAGATGACCCGCAAGCGCACGCGTGAAAGCGTGGAGCATGTGCTGTGCAACGAGTGCCCGACCTGCCACGGACGCGGAACGGTAAAGTCGGTTGAAACGGTATGCTATGAGATTATGCGTGAGATCGTCCGCGTGCATCATGCTTATGATTCCGATCGCTTCCTGGTCTATGCTTCCCCTGCGGTGGCGGAAACCCTGAAAGGGGAAGAGTCGCACGCGCTGGCGGAAGTGGAAATCTTTGTCGGTAAGCAGGTCAAGGTACAAATTGAGCCGCTCTATAATCAAGAGCAGTTCGATGTGGTTATGATGTAAGACACCGCGTCATTGTGCGGCTGACAAGGAGAGAGGCGTGAGGCGACTGCCCGGGATTTTATTGCTCACCGTGGCAACATTGATTGTTATCGTCGCGCTGCTGGTGAGTGGCTTGCGTCTCGTGTTGCCGCAGCTTGACGCCTGGCGTCCGCAGCTGCTGGAGAAGATTTCCACACTTACCGGCACGCCGGTGGATGCCTCGCAGATCACCGCCAGCTGGCAAAATTTTGGTCCGACGTTAGATGTCCGTGATATTCAGGTCGGGCTGAAAGACGGCGGCAAAATGGCGGTGAAGCGCGTGACCCTGGCGCTGGACGTCTGGCAGAGTTTGCTGCATATGCGCTGGCAGTTCCGCGATCTTACCTTCTGGCAGCTGCAGGTTCATACCAACACCCCTATTCAGACCAATGACGGCGGCGAAAGCCTGAAAACCGACCGCATCAGCGATCTCTTTTTACGTCAGTTCGACCACTTTACCCTGCGCGACAGCCATCTGAGCTTCCTGACCATTTCCGGTCAGCGGGCGGAGCTGGCAGTCCCGCAGCTTACCTGGCTTAACGGCAGGAACCGTCACCGCGCCGAGGGGCAGCTTAGCCTCTCCAGTCTCACCGGCCAGCATGGCGTGATGCAGGTGCGGATGGATCTCCGCGATGAGAATGGCCTGCTGAATAAAGGGCGAGTCTGGCTACAGGCTGACGATATTGACGTCAAACCGTGGCTCGGCCGCTGGATGCAGGACAATATCGCTCTGAAGAGCGCCCGCTTCAGCCTTGAAGGTTGGATGACCATTGAAAAAGGCGATGTGGCCAGCGGTGACGTATGGCTGAAAAAAGGGGGCGCCAGCTGGCAGGGGGATGACGAGGTGCATCACCTGTCAGTGGATAACCTGACGGCGCATCTCTCCCATGACAAGCAGAGCTGGGGCTTCTACATTCCCGATACGCGGATCGCTATCGACGATAAACCCTGGCCAAGCGGCGCGCTGGCGATGGCCTGGATCCCGGCGCAGGACGTCGGTGGCGACGGCCATCAGCGTAGCGATGAATTACGCATTCGAGCCAGCAACTTAACCCTCAGCGGCCTCAGCGGATTACAGCCCTTCGCCGATAAGCTGGCGCCTTCCCTGGGCGAGCTCTGGCGCACCACGCAGCCCAGCGGCAAAATCAACCTGCTGGCGCTCGATATTCCCCTGCAGGCGACGGAGAAAACGCGCTTTCAGGCGCAGTGGAGCGATCTGGCATGGAAGCAGTGGAAACTCCTGCCGGGAGCGGAACACTTTTCCGGCAGTCTGAATGGCAGCGTTGAGCACGGGGAACTGCGCGCCCGCATGACGCAGGCGCTGATGCCTTATACCGGTGTTTTCCGCGCCCCGCTGGAGATCGCCGCTGGCGAAGCCACCCTCAGCTGGGTGAAAAACGACAAAGGGTTTATGCTTGATGGCCGCGATATTGACGTGCAGGCGACGGGCGTCCGCGCCCGCGGCGGCTTCCGCTATCTGCAACCGCAGGGAGATGATCCCTGGCTGGGCATTCTGGCGGGCATCAGCACCAATGATGGTGGCCAGGCATGGCGTTACTTCCCGGAAAACCTGATGGGCAAGGCGCTGGTGGACTATCTCAGCGGCGCGATTAAAGCCGGACAGGCTCGCGATGCGACGCTGGTGTATGGCGGCAATCCGCATCTTTTCCCTTACCCGCATAATGAAGGGCAGTTCCAGGTTTATGTCCCACTGAAGAACGCCACTTTTGCCTTCCAGCCGGACTGGCCGGCGCTGACCGGGCTGAACATCGACCTCAACTTCATCAATAACGGGTTGTGGATGCGGGCGGATAAAGCGATGCTCGGCAATGTCACCGCCAGCAATCTCGATGCCGCGATCCCGGACTATACCGCTGAAAAGCTGTTGATTGATGCCGATATCAAAGGCCCGGGCAAAGAGGTGGGACCTTATTTCAACACCACGCCGCTGAAAGAGACCCTGGGAGCGGCGCTGGATTCCCTGCAGCTGGACGGGGATGTGAGCGCTCGCTTACATCTTAACATCCCTTTAGATGGCGAAATGACCACCGCGAAAGGCGATGTGCGTCTGCAGAATAACAGTCTGTTTATCAAGCCGTTAGACACCACTCTGCAAAACCTGAGCGGGAATTTCAGCTTCGTGAATGGCGATCTCAATAGCGAAACGTTGAGCGCGACCTGGTTTCATCAGCCGCTGAATCTCAATTTTTCCACCCGGGAGGGCGAAAAAGCGTTTCTGGTGGACGTCGGGATGAACGCCAACTGGCAGCCATCGCATACCGGGTTGCTGCCAAAAGCCGTCAACGAGTCGCTGAGCGGCAGCGTGCCGTGGGAGGGCAAGGTCGCTATCGAACTGCCGTACCATGGTAACGCCAGCTATAAGGTTGATATCAACGGCGACCTCAAGAATGTGAGCAGTCACTTACCTTCGCCGGTCAATAAGCCCGCTGGAGAGCCGATGCCGATCAAAATTAACGTCGCCGGCGGTTTGAGCAGCTTCGACCTGACCGGCTCCGTCGGCGCGAAGAATCATATCAACAGCCGCTGGTTGCTGAACCATAAGCTGACGTTGGATCGGGCAATCCTTACTTCGGACAGCAAGGGGCTCTCTCCGCTGCCTGACCAGCCTGGGGTTGAACTCAATTTGCCACCGATGGATGGCGCTCAATGGCTGGCGCTCTTTCAAAACGGGGCGGCGAATGAAGTCAGCAGCACCATACTCTTTCCCCAGCGCATTGTGCTGCGTACGCCGTCGCTGGCGCTTGCCGGTCAACAGTGGAACAACGTCAGTCTGATGTCGCAGCCGGTCGCCGGCGGCTCGCAGGTCGAGGCGCAGGGGCGTGAAATCAACGCTACCCTGACGATGCGCGACAATGCGCCCTGGCTGGCGAATGTGCGTTATCTCTATTTCAACCCGACCAGCGCCAATGGCCAGACCGGTGAGAAGAACGCTGCCCCGCAGGCAGAGACGCGGCTGGATTTCCACGGCTGGCCCGATCTGCAGCTGCGCTGTGCGGAATGCTGGCTGTGGGGGCAAAAATATGGCCGTATCGACGGCGATGTGGCGATTAAGGGCGATACCTTAACGCTCTCCAATGGTCTGGTGGATACCGGGTTTGGCCGACTGACGACCGATGGCGTCTGGGTCAGCGCGCCGGCTGGTGTACGCACGTCGCTGAAAGGCAAACTGCATGGCAATAAAACGGATGAGTTTGCCAGTTTCTTCGGCGTTTCCACGCCGGTGAAGGATTCGCCGTTTGACATCGACTATGATCTGCACTGGCGCGCGCCGCCCTGGTCGCCCGATGTCGCATCGCTCAATGGGATCATTAAAAGCCACCTCGGCAAGGGACAGTTTACCGACCTGAGTACCGGACACGCTGGCCAACTGCTGCGTTTGCTGAGCGTTGATGCCCTGCTGCGTAAGCTGCGCTTCGACTTTAGCGATACCTTCAGCGAGGGCTTTTACTTCGACTCGATTAACAGTACGGCATGGATCAAGGATGGCGTGCTGCATACCGACGATACGCTGGTGGATGGCCTGGAAGCGGATATTGCCATGAAAGGTTCGGTCGATTTGGTGCGTCGCCGGCTGGATCTGCAGGCGGTGGTGGCGCCGGAGATCTCTGCGACCGTCGGCGTGGCGGCGGCTTTTGCCGTCAACCCTATCGTCGGCGCGGCGGTGTTTGCCGCCAGCAAGGTGCTGGGCCCGCTGTGGAACAAAGTCTCGATTCTGCGCTATCGCATTACTGGTCCGATTGACCAGCCGCAGATCAATGAGGTGCTGCGCCAGGCGCGTAGCAACAAAAAGCAATGATTTGACGATTGCCGGGAATTGCCGCAATCTCAATAGATCGCCTTCTGTATTTCCGCCTGTCAGGCGGCAACAAACGAGTAGCATAACGATGAGTCTGAACCTGGTAAGTGAACAATTACTGTCGGCAAATGGCCTGAATCATCAGGATCTGTTTGCCATTCTTGGTCAACTGACCGAGCGCCGCCTCGATTACGGCGATCTCTATTTTCAGTCGAGCTATCACGAATCCTGGGTTCTGGAAGACAGCATCATTAAAGATGGGTCGTACAACATTGACCAGGGCGTAGGCGTGCGCGCCGTCAGCGGCGAAAAAACGGGCTTTGCCTATGCGGACCAGATTAGCAAGCTGGCGCTGGAGCAGAGCGCCCAGGCGGCGCGGACGATTGTGCGTGATACCGGTAATGGCAAAGTGCAGACCCTGGGAGCCGTTGAGTACAGCCCTTTGTACACCAGCATCGACCCGCTGCAGAGCATGAGTCGGGAAGAGAAGCTGGATATTCTGCGCCGGGTGGACAAAGTCGCCCGGGCGGCGGACAAGCGCGTGCAGGAAGTTTCGGCCAGCCTGAGCGGCGTTTATGAGCTGATTCTGGTGGCCGCCACCGACGGCACCCTCGCCGCGGACGTTCGCCCGCTGGTGCGCCTTTCGGTCAGCGTGCTGGTGGAAGAGGATGGCAAGCGTGAGCGCGGCAGCAGCGGCGGCGGTGGACGCTTTGGCTATGACTATTTCCTCGCCTCCCAGGAGGGCGACGTGCGGGCTGATGCCTGGGCGAAAGAAGCCGTGCGCATGGCGCTGGTAAACCTTTCGGCAGTCGCCGCCCCGGCGGGGATGCTGCCGGTGGTGCTCGGCGCCGGCTGGCCTGGCGTCCTGCTGCACGAAGCGGTCGGCCATGGGCTGGAAGGTGATTTCAACCGTCGCGGCACCTCGGTCTTTAGCGGCCATATGGGGGAATTAGTTGCCTCTGAGCTGTGCACCGTGGTGGATGATGGCACCATCGTCGATCGTCGCGGGTCGGTTGCCATCGATGACGAAGGCACGCCGGGGCAATACAACGTGCTGATCGAAAACGGCATCCTGAAAGGCTATATGCAGGATAAGCTCAATGCGCGTCTGATGGGCGTCGCGCCGACCGGTAACGGCCGTCGCGAGTCGTATGCTCATCTGCCGATGCCGCGTATGACCAATACCTATATGCTGGCGGGCCAGTCGACGCCGCAGGAGATTATCGAGTCGGTCGATTACGGTATCTTCGCGCCTAACTTTGGCGGCGGGCAGGTGGATATCACCTCCGGTAAGTTTGTCTTCTCTACCTCCGAAGCCTATCTGATCGAAAAAGGGAAGGTCACGAAGGCGGTGAAAGGGGCCACGCTGATCGGCTCCGGGATTGAAACCATGCAGCAGATTTCGATGGTAGGGAATGACCTGCGGCTGGATAACGGCGTTGGCGTTTGTGGCAAAGAGGGCCAGAGCGTGCCGGTGGGCGTCGGCCAGCCGACCCTGAAGGTCGATAATCTTACCGTCGGCGGTACCGCCTGATCCTGACCAGGTTCCCGGCGCTGCCGGGAACCGCTTCACCGGGCGATCCCGCGCCCGTGCATGCCTTGATAGATCTTCGCCACGTCGACAAAATACTCTGTCAGATAGTTGATACAGACCTGCACTTTCAGCGGCAGTTTATCCTTTTCCGTATACAGCGCGTAGACCGGCCGTGGATCGGACTGATAGCTGGGCAGCAGGATCTCAAGCTCGCCGCGGTTGATCTCTTCGATCGCCCACATCAATGGTACATAAGCGATACCCACCCCGGCTGTCAGCCAGCGTATCAGCGTCATGGGATCGTTGGTCACAAAGCGCCCCTGCGGGATCAGGCGGGTTGAGATCCCTTCCGGGGCGATAATTTCAAATTCGTTATCCGGACGTACGCTATATTCGAGCCATGAATGGCTGGCGAGGTCGGCCGGTTTCTCCGGATTGCCTGCCTGCGCCAGATAGCTTTTGGCGGCGCATAATACCATCGGCATTGAGCCCAGGCGGCGGGAAAAAAGGCTGGAATCCTGCAGGGCCCCCACGCGGATCACCACGTCAAGGCCGTCGGCGATCAGGTCAGGGGCTGGTATGCCGGTGACCAGATTGACGGAGAGTCCGGGGTATTCTTTCAGCATTTCCGCCGTTATGCGCGCCAGAACATTTTGTGCCATAGTTGAAGAGCAACCGATGCGCAGCGTCCCGATGGGGGTGTTATTAAATGCGTATAATTGCTCATGGACATCCTGCGCTTCAAACAGCATCCTACGGCAGCCCTGGTAATAGATTTTACCTGCTTCAGTTAAGCCAAGGCTGCGGGTGCTGCGGTTGAGCAGCTTTACCTGCAGCTCATCTTCCAGTTTGGCTACGGTCTGACTGATCGAAGAAACGCTCATCTGAAGCTGGCGGGCCGCCGCGGTGAATGAACCTAATTCGACCACTTTGGCGAAAACGGACATGCGTTTTAATCGTTCCATTATTCACTCTGGCTTAAAAGTGATTTAGATCACACATTGTAGATAATGCGGCAATCGTTACGTTAATATATTGTTAGCTACATAATAAACGCATCTGCTCACTACCTGTACGCTTCTTATTCAAGGTCATCATGAGTCTGTTTCCTGTCATCGTGATTTTCGGCTTATCGTTTCCGCCGATCTTCTTCGAGTTGCTTTTGTCGCTGGCCATCTTTTGGCTGGTGCATCGACTGCTGGTTCCGACCGGCATTTACGATTTTGTCTGGCACCCTGCACTGTTTAATACGGCGCTATATTGCTGCCTTTTTTATTTGATATCGCGCTTGTTCGTTTGAGGTTGATGTGAAAACACTAACAAGAAATATCCTCCGTACCGCTATTACCGTGATACTGGTCATTTTGGCTTTCGTGGCGATTTTCCGCGCCTGGGTCTATTACACCGCTTCGCCGTGGACGCGGGATGCGCGCTTTAGTGCTGACATTGTGGCGATTGCCCCTGACGTCTCCGGGCTGATTTCCCAGGTAAACGTCAAGGATAACCAACTGGTTAAGAAAGACCAGGTATTGTTCGTTATTGACCAACCTCGTTACCAAAAAGCGCTGGCGGAGGCGGAAGCCGATGTCGCCTACTACCAGACCTTAGCGCAGGAGAAGCGCGTTGAAGCGGGTCGGCGTAATAAGCTGGGCATACAGGCGATGTCGCGGGAAGAAATAGACCAGGCGAACAACGTGCTGCAAACCGTTGAGCATCAGTTGGCGAAAGCGGTAGCCAGCCGCGATCTGGCCAGGCTGGACCTCGAGCGCACAGAAATTCGCGCCTCCGCGGATGGCTGGGTGACCAACCTTAACGTCTATACCGGGGAGTTTATTACCCGTGGCTCCACGGCGGTGGCGCTGGTGAAAGAGAATACGTTTTACGTCATGGCCTATCTGGAAGAGACCAAGCTGGAAGGCGTCCGCCCTGGCTACCGTGCGGAGATTACCCCGCTTGGCAGCAGCAAAACCATTAAAGGGACAGTGGACAGTATCGCTGCAGGGGTGACCAACGCCAGCAGCAGCAGCGACTCGAAAGGGATGGCCTCGGTCGACTCCAACCTTGAGTGGGTGCGTCTGGCGCAGCGTGTGCCGGTGCGTATTCGCCTCGACCAGCAGCAGGGCAATCTGTGGCCATCGGGCACCACGGCGACGGTGGTGATCACCGGTAAAGAAGACCGCGATACCAGCCGGGCCAACTTCTTCCAGAAACTGGCTATGCGCCTGCGCGAATTCGGTTAATCGCTATGGGGACATATACCATTGCTCCCCGGCATCTCCGCTTTGCCATTAAGCTTGCATGCGCGGTGGTGCTGGCGCTGTTCGTCGGTTTCCATTTTCAGCTCGAAACACCGCGCTGGGCAGTACTGACGGCAGCGATCGTCGCCGCCGGGCCAGCCTTTGCTGCTGGCGGCGAACCTTACTCGGGCGCGATCCGCTATCGTGGGATGTTGCGAATTGCCGGGACCTTTATTGGCTGTATTGCGGCGCTGATTATCATCATCCTGATGATCCGTGCGCCTCTGCTGATGATGCTGGTTTGCTGCCTGTGGGCCGGGTTTTGTACCTGGATTTCGTCGCTGGTTAAGGTCGAGAACTCCTATGCCTGGGGACTGGCCGGGTACACTGCGCTGATTATCATTATCACCATCCATACCAATCCGATGCTGGCGCCGCAGTTTGCGGTCGAACGCTGCAGTGAAATTGTCATCGGTATTGTCAGCGCTATCGTCGCCGACCTGCTGTTCTCTCCACGTTCGATTAAAAAAGAGATCGACCTTGAGCTGGATAACCTGCTGATTGCGCAATATAAGCTGATGCAGTTATGCGTCGCGCACGGCGAAAAAGAGGAAGTGGATCAGGCGTGGGGCGCGCTGGTGCGTCGCACCACGGCGCTGGAAGGTATGCGCAGTAATCTGATCATGGAATCCTCTCGCTGGGCGAAGGCGAATCAGCGCCTGAAGGCGATCAATACCCTTTCATTAACGCTTATCACCCAGGCTTGCGAGACTTACCTGATTCAGAACTCGCGCCCGGAAATGGTGACGGATGACTACCGTGAGCTGTTCGCCGAGCCGGTGGAGACAGTGCAGGACGTCCACCAGCAGCTGAAGCGTATGCGCCGTTTTCTGACCTGGAAAGGCGAGCATAATACGCCCGTCACCATCTACAGCTGGGTGGGTGCCGCTACGCGCTACTTATTGCTTAAGCGTGGCGTGGTGGGTAACACCAAAATCAGTCGCATTGAAGATAGTGTGCTGCGCGGCGAAGCGGTGGTCAAAGTGGAATCTGCTGAGCGCCACCATGCGATGGTGAACTTCTGGCGTACCTCCGTCTCCTGTATCCTCGGGACGCTGTTCTGGTTGTGGACAGGCTGGACCTCAGGCAGCGGCGCGATGGTGATGATTGCCGTCGTTACCGCGCTGGCGATGCGCCTGCCTAACCCCCGAATGGTGGCGATGGACTTCCTTTATGGCACCCTGGCGGCGTTACCGCTGGGTACCCTGTACTTCCTGGTGATCATGCCGGCGACGCAGCAGAGCATGCTGCTGCTTTGCATCAGCCTGGCGGCGATGGCGTTCTTTATCGGTATCGAAGTGCAGAAAAGGCGTCTCGGATCGCTGGGAGCGCTGGCGAGCACCATTAACATTCTGGTGCTGGATAACCCGATGCAGTTTCAGTTCAGTCAGTTCCTCGACAGTGCGCTGGGGCAGATCGTCGGCTGTTTCCTTGCCCTGATGGTGATTCTGCTCGTCAGAGATAACTCACGGGCCAGAACCGGTCGGGTGCTGTTGAACCAGTTTGTCTCTGCGGCGGTCTCCTCACTGACAACGAACTCGGCGCGTCGCAAAGAGAATCATCTGCCCGCGCTCTATCAGCAGTTGTTTTTATTGCTCAACAAGTTCCCCGGCGATGTCGCCCGCTTCCGTCTGGCATTGACGTTGATTATTGCCCATCAGCGCCTGCGTGATGCGCCCGTGCCGGTGAACGACGATCTGTCGGCCTTCCATCGACAGCTGCGACGTACCGCAGATCATGTGATCTCCGCCGGGAGTGATGATAAGCGTCGGCGCTACTTTACCCAGCTGCTGGCTGAGCTTGATGTCTATCAGGAGAAGTTGCGGGTCTGGGAGGCTTCGCCCCAGGTGACCGAGCCCGTGCGGCGGCTGGTTGAGATGTTGCACAAGTACCAGCATGTGCTGACCAGCAGTTAACCCCTAAACCGACGCCCAGGCGTCGGTTTTTTTATCGCTATACTTAACGGCGACAGGAAGAGAAGCGGGAGGGGCTGCCATGACCACCTATACGTTTGATTTTGACGAAATCGCCGAACAACAGGATTTCTACCGGGAGTTTTCCCGAACCTTTGAGCTGGCTCAGGATAAGGTCAACAACCTGGATTCACTGTGGGACGCGGTGACTGGTGGGCTGCTGCCATTGCCGCTGGATATTGAGTTTATTCATTTAAACGACAAGCAGCGTCGGCGCTTCGGCGCGCTGATTTTATTATTTGATGAAGCAGAAGAGGAGATGGAGGGGGAGTTGCGCTTTAACGCCCGGCATGGCTAAACGTTCATTTCTAATCTGTTGAATATTGGTGAAGGCTTCCCTCCAGAGGTTGCGCGCCTCGCCGACCGTGACGGACGTGTTTCTGAACCAGGGGAGCGCATTGAGACATCGCTGTTCCGGACGGGGCCGGCGATGAAGCAAAAAAAAGCCCCCGGCAGGCGGGGGCAAGTCGTCGAAATAAGACGACGAGGGTTTATTTGTACAGCTCAGCGGTGGCGTGCCAGCTATCGCCGGTACGTGCTTCAATAATACGGTAGCTGCTGGCGCCTTCTTTCTCGGCTTTAGCGGCCAGCTCCTGACGCATGTCCATTGGCGCACTACCTACCTGGGATACGGAGATGGTGCCCATGGACTGCAGGTTTTGTGCTTGTTCAGCGTTAACTTGCTGAACGGCCGCGCTTGCGCCGAAAGAGAGAACGGAAGCCAGGCCAAGGGATGCGATGATCATTGCGCGTTTCATAATCTTTACTCCAGTCTTTGTTTTGCCGCGGCGGGGGATGTATGCGCCCAGGCCGCGGTAGAGAATCTGTGTCGGGTTAGTCGTTGACGAACTACAACTTATTTATAAAGCTCAGCGGTGGCATGCCAGTGGTCGCCAGTGCGGGCTTCGATAATGCGATAAGAAGAAGCCCCTTCTTCCTGCGCTTTCTTGTTCAGCATTTCATGCATATCCATCGGGGAAGAGGCTACCGCGCCGACGGAAACTGTGCCGATGGCCTCGCGGCCCTGGGCTTGCTCGCTGTTGATAACGTCAGCGGCAAAAGCGCCAAACGACACGACGGACAGGATGCTGAGTGCTGCTACAGTGGTTTTGATTTTCATGATGTTCACCTCGTCGAATCTTTTTGTTGAGGGTCTTTGTTTCGTGACCCTCATCACAAAACCAAGTATACACTAATCACCAAAAATATTAATACCATGCTAATTGTTTTGCGCGTTAATAGTTACAATGAATTGCGCTTTTTATAACCTATAAGAATTAAAAATGACAACTTATCCGCAGTGATAAGATTTATTTCTAATAAAATCATAAAGGTATGCGAATTTGATCTTTTGTGCGTTTTAGGCGTTTCCCTTAAGTAAAAGAACGTATAGACGCGTTAAATCACACAAAATGTTAAATAATTGTTGGATTGAGGGGCGTGAGAGAGAAAGAAAGGGGAGTCGCCCTCTGACGATTGCCAGAGGGGAATACTCAGAGTTCCTGTTCGAACAGGACCAGGATGGCGTCGTGCAGATCTTTCACCGTAAAGCCGCGCGCAGGGGTGGTGAAGATGGTGTCATCCCCGGCGATGCTGCCGAGAATACCTTCCGCCTTGCCCAGCGAGTCGAGAAGACGGGCAATCAGCTGCGCCGCGCCGGGGCTGGTGTGAATCACCACGACGGCATCGTTATAGTCGATATCCAGCACCAGATTTTTCAGCGGGCTGGAGGTGGTCGGCACGCCAAGCTCAGCAGGCAGGCAATAGACCATTTCCATTTTGGCGTTACGGGTACGAACCGCGCCAAATTTGGTGAGCATGCGGGAGACCTTCGATTGGTTGATATTCTCGAAGCCTTCTTCCTGCAGCGCCTGGACGATCTCTCCCTGCGAGCTGAATTTCTCTTCTTTAAGCAGCGCTTTAAACGCTTTAACCAGTTCTTCTTGTTTTGCCGAACTTCGCATAAGTCACCCAGATTATGGTGGTAAAAACAACATCATTATGCATAACCGTGAATTTTTATGCAAATAATCCGCAACGGGATAGGTCAATAATGTTATGAAGGGGGCATATTTTAGCAAAAAAACCATATAAGGAACATGTTCACATCACAACGCTTAAAGCCATGTAAAAGTAAATGAAATGTTATTGAGTTGGTGTTGTTTTGCGCAACTGGCTGGGTGTATTGTAACCAACAGTCGATCCGGTACTTCGCTTTGCTGGATGGTCAGTCAGGAAGCATAAAGTGCGCCGCTGTTCTATTGCTACGCACAATAATGCATTCTTCAGCCATAATCATTGTAATTGTTCATCTTGTGAATTAAGGTCCAGGCGACGGAATAACGAAAGACTAAATTAACCATAATAAGGAGTTTAGGATGAAAGTTGCAGTCCTTGGCGCCGCCGGTGGTATCGGCCAGGCGCTTGCCCTACTACTTAAGACCCAACTGCCTTCAGGTTCAGAGCTCTCGTTGTACGACATCGCTCCGGTTACGCCGGGCGTGGCGGTAGATCTAAGTCATATCCCCACAGATGTAAAAATTAAAGGATTTTCCGGTGAAGATGCTACCCCGGCGCTGGAAGGCGCTGATGTGGTGCTGATCTCCGCGGGCGTAGCGCGTAAGCCCGGCATGGATCGTTCCGACCTGTTTAATGTGAATGCCGGCATCGTTAAGAACCTGGTGCAGCAGATTGCCAAAACCTGCCCACAGGCCTGCATCGGTGTTATCACCAACCCGGTGAATACCACCGTGGCTATCGCCGCCGAAGTGCTGAAAAAAGCCGGCGTGTACGATAAAAACAAGCTGTTCGGCGTCACCACGCTGGACATTATCCGCTCCAATACCTTTGTCGCTGAGCTGAAAGGTAAATCGGCAACCGAGGTGGAAGTCCCGGTCATTGGTGGTCACTCCGGCGTCACCATTCTGCCATTATTGTCGCAGATCCCGGGCGTCAGCTTCAGCGATCAGGAAGTGGCCGATCTGACTAAACGCATTCAAAATGCCGGTACCGAAGTCGTGGAAGCGAAAGCGGGCGGTGGGTCGGCGACGTTGTCGATGGGTCAGGCGGCTGCGCGCTTTGGTCTCTCTCTGGTTCGCGCGATGCAGGGAGAGAAAGGTGTGGTGGAGTGCGCCTACGTGGAAGGCGACGGCCACTATGCGCGTTTCTTCTCCCAGCCGCTGCTGCTGGGAAAAAACGGCGTGGAAGAGCGACAGTCTATCGGCAAACTCAGCGCCTTTGAGCAGCAGGCGCTGGAAGGCATGCTGGACACCCTGAAGAAAGATATCGCGCTCGGCGAAGACTTCGTCAACAAGTAACCTCGCACGTGCAAAAAAGCCGGAACCGTTGTTCCGGCTTTTTATTGCCTCACTTTTCGCCTCCATGCGCCAGCGGTCGGGCAAATCTGCTAAAATCCCCCGCGTTTTAAGCCACCAGCCATGAGGACAGCGTGAAAAAGATCGAAAGAAAACAGACCCGGGACCAAATCGCGCAGATGATTCGTTATCAGATCCTCTCCGGCGCCATGAAACCCGGGGAGGAACTGACTCAGGAGAACATCGCGGAACAATTGGGACTTTCACGTATGCCGGTTAGGGAAGCGCTACAGTCCCTTGAACAGGAAGGATTTCTGGTGCGCTTGCCTAACCGACATATGCAGGTCTCCACGCTGGCCGTCGAGGATGTGAGCCATATTTTTCGCGTTATCGCGGTGATGGCTGCTGAACTGTTTGCCCTCGTGCCGGCAAATCAGGGGGAATTACTTCGCGCGCGCGCGCAGGAGCTGGCGCGTGCTGGCGATAATGCCGGTGAACTGGCGTTTCATCAGTTGCTGATTTCCTATCTTGATAACCGCTATCTGGCAAAGGCGTATCAGCAATTTTTGGACGGTTATATTTCCTATGTCATTCTGTACCTGAAAGAGGATGGCCAGGAGTCGGCGCAGATCCTGAACGAACTGGCGAGCGCCATTGGCCATGGCGAAGGCGAAAAAATTGCTCAGGCAACACAGCGTTATTTCCTTATGCTTGCGGAGATAATGCGTCAACATATGAAGGATTGGGAAAGTGCAGAAGCCTAAATTAGGGAAAATTAAGCTTCTTTCCGCGAAGGAGCAGGTGGCGGCGGTTTTGCGTAAAGCGATCCTTTCGCGGGATTTAGTGGAAGGGCAGGAAATTACCCTTGAAGGGATTGCCAAAATGGTTGGCGTTTCCAGCATGCCGGTACGTGAAGCGTTTCAGATTTTAGCCGCCGATGGTCTGATTCAAGTGCGGCCGAATAAAGGTGCGGTGGTGCTGGGGATTAATGAGCAGACTATCCGCGAGCATTACGAAATTCGCGCTGTACTGGAAAGTGAAGCGGTGGCGAAAGCTTCTCGTCCAGGGACCGATATTTCACGCATCGCTCAGGTTCACTATGCCGCAGAGAAGGCGCTGGCAGACAATAATTCTGCTGAATATTCCGACCTGAACCAGGCCTTCCACATGGAGATCTGGAACGCGGCGGGAAATGAAAAAATGAAGATGCTGCTCTGCAACATGTGGAACGGACTGTCGATGGGGCACAAGGTGACCGAAGAAGAGTACGCCGTCATTTCCCTCCGTGAACATAAAGCGATCTTACAAGCGCTTGAGCAGCATAACGAAGCGCTGGCCCGTCAGCGAATGCATGAGCATATCATCCGCTCGATGGAGAATATGCTCACGCGTTACCTGCCCGATCCTGCTCCCTGACCGGATCGATCGCCAGCGAATAGCTGGCGTTTGTTATATTTATCAACGTTATTAATTCCTCAACGTGACGATCTGCGCAGGATCTTGATGTAGATCTCATTGCGCGATCATTCCACAAAAACGCATTGACTTACTTTTTGCATGGGAATAATTTCTCCCTCGTCAATATTGGATACAATATCATATATCATTGATAGGAAGAATTATAAGTATGGAACCGATTACCATCACCCTATGTTTGCTGGTGTTCGCTATCGTCATGTTCGTCTGGGAGAAAGTGCCGCTGGCAGTGACTTCCATGGTGGTTTGTGTGGCGTTAGTGGTCACTGGCGTATTGGATCTGAAGCAGGCCTTTGCCGGTTTTATCGACAGCAATGTCATTCTTTTTGTCGCCATGTTCATCGTCGGCGGGGCGTTATTTGAAACCGGGATGGCCAATAAAGTCGGCGGGGTGATCACTCACTTCGCCAAAACCGAAAAACAGCTGATTTTCACCATCATGGTGGTGGTCGGCGTGATGTCGGGCTTTCTTTCCAACACCGGTACGGCGGCGGTGCTGATCCCGGTCGTCATTGGCGTGGCCGCCAAATCGGGGTTTTCCCGCTCGCGTCTGCTGATGCCGCTGGTGTTTGCTGCCGCATTGGGCGGCAACCTGTCGCTGATTGGCGCCCCGGGCAACCTGATCGCGCAATCGGCCTTACAGAACATCGGCAGCGGCTTCGGTTTCTTTGAGTATGCGAAAGTGGGTCTACCGATGCTGGTCTGCGGCATCCTCTATTTCCTGACCATCGGCTATAAGTTTTTGCCCAATAATCCAAACAGCGGGGAAGTGGGCAGCGTCGGCGAACAGCGGGATTACAGCCACGTTCCACGCTGGAAGCAGATCCTGTCCCTGGTGGTGTTGATCGCCACGATCCTCGGCATGATTTTCGAAAAACAGACCGGCATTAGCCTGGCGGTGGCCGGCTGTATCGGTGCCCTGGTGCTGGTGGTTACCGGGGTGCTGACGGAAAAGCAAGCTTACAAGGCCATTGATTCACAGACTATTTTTATCTTCGGCGGCACTCTGGCGCTGGCAAAGGCGCTGGAAATGACCGGGGCGGGCAAGCTGGTGGCTGACCAGGTTATCGGTCTGCTGGGCAACAACTCCTCGCCGTTCATGCTGCTGGTGGTGGTCTTTGCCCTCTCCGTGGTGATGACCAACTTTATGTCCAATACCGCCACCGTCGCGCTGTTGGTGCCGGTGAGCCTGTCGATTGCCGCCGGTATGGGCGCCGATCCGCGTGCGGTGCTGATGGCGACGGTGATTGGCAGCTCCTGCGCCTATGCGACGCCGATCGGGATGCCCGCCAATATGATGGTGCTGTCGGCCGGGGGCTATAAGTTCGTCGATTACGCCAAATCCGGCATCCCTCTGATTATCGTTTCCACCATTGTCAGCCTGATCCTGCTGCCAATCCTTTTCCCTTTTCATCCGTAACTTACGGACGCTGTTCTGACTAAGGAGCCTTTATGAGCAAAAGCGAACAGATATCCCGCATGACCGACATCATGGCCAGATTTGTGGGATATACCGGCAAAGTATTGCCTGATGACGTCACGGCAAAACTAAAAGAGTTGCATAAGAAAGAGACCAGCCAGCTGGCGGACGTCATCTTTACCACCATGATTGAAAACCAGCGTCTGGCGAAAGAGCTGGATCGTCCCTCCTGCCAGGATACCGGCGTGATCCAGTTTCTGGTGGAGTGCGGCGCCAACTTTCCGCTGATCGGCGAACTGGAAGCGCTGCTGCGCGAATCGGTGATCAAAGCCACCGTCGACTCCCCGCTGCGTCATAACAGCGTCGAGACCTTTGATGAATACAACACCGGTAAAAACGTCGGTAAAGGTACGCCGACGGTCTTCTGGGAGATCGTTCCCAATTCCGATCAGTGCAGCATCTACACCTATATGGCTGGCGGCGGCTGCTCGCTGCCGGGTAAAGCGATGGTGTTAATGCCTGGCGCTGGCTATGAAGGGGTGACCCGCTTTGTGCTGGATGTGATGACCAGCTATGGCCTGAACGCCTGTCCGCCATTGCTGGTTGGCGTTGGGGTGGCAACGTCGGTGGAAACCGCGGCGCTGCTGTCGAAGAAAGCGCTGATGCGCCCGATTGGCTCGCACAATGATAACGAACGGGCGGCATCGCTGGAAAAAATGCTCGAAGACGGCATCAACAAAATCGGTCTGGGCCCGCAGGGGATGTCCGGCAATACCTCCGTGATGGGCGTCAATATCGAAAATACCGCACGCCATCCTTCCACCATTGGCGTGGCGGTCAACGTCGGCTGCTGGTCGCACCGCAAAGGACATATCGTTTTCGATAAAGACCTGAACTACACCATTACGTCTCACACAGGAGTGGCATTCTGATGGCTAAAAAAATACTCACTACGCCCATTAAAGATGAAGATTTAGCTGATATTAAAGCGGGCGATATCATTTATCTCAACGGCCATATTGTGACCTGTCGCGATGTGGCTCATCGTCGCTTAATTGAGGGCGGGCGTGAATTACCGGTCAATGTTGCCGGTGGCGCGATATTGCATGCCGGGCCGATTGTGCGACCGATTAAAGGTTCGGAAGATAAATTTGAAATGGTCTCCGTTGGGCCGACCACCAGTATGCGCATGGAGAAATTTGAAAAAGAGTTTATTGCCAGGACTGGCGTGAAATTAATCGTTGGTAAAGGCGGTATGGGGAAGGGAACCGAAGAGGGTTGCGCCGAGCATAAAGCCTTGCACTGCGTGTTCCCGGCCGGCTGCGCGGTCGTCGCCGCGGTCTGCGTGGAAGAAATCGAAGATGCGCAGTGGCGTGATTTAGGGATGCCGGAAACTTTATGGGTATGTCGGGTGAAAGAGTTCGGGCCGTTAATTGTCTCAATCGATACCCACGGCAATAACCTGTTTGAGCAGAATAAAGTGATCTTTAATCAGCGCAAAGACATTGTCGCCGATGAAATCTGCAAACATGTGAGCTTCATTAAATAACCCCGATTGAATATATAGCGCAGTAATGGCAGCGGCAGCTGACTGCTAAACAGAGGCTTCTGACCAGGCGGTCCGGGGAAATCCACTCGGCTAACGCGGTCTGCTGTTAGCCATTATTGCGCCCCTCCCAAAGGCTATTTTATGACTGACAATGCCGTCCTGTTAGGCGAAGGCTTCACCCTGATGTTTCTCGGCATGGGCTTTGTGCTGGTGTTCCTGCTGCTGCTCATCTTTGCCATCCGGGGAATGTCCCTCGCCGTCAACCGCC